>NZ_JBOICG010000402.1:0-14681 GCF_050739995.1 Pseudomonas sp.
ATGCTTCGTCTCAGCGCGTTGTACCGTTACCCTTTGAAGTCCGGCAAGGCCGAGGTCTTGCAGCAGATTGGCCTGGATAAGCTGGGGCTGGACGGGGACCGACGCTGGATGTTGGTGGACGAAGCCAGCGGGCGTTTCCTGACGCAGCGGGCCGTGGCGAAGATGAGCCAGTTGTCGGCGCTTTGGAACGCTGATGGCGGCTTGACCCTCAGCACCCCAGGCGTTGCGCCGCTGGACGTGGCGCTGCCGGGCGAAGACGCCGAATTGCGTGGCGTGACCATCTGGCGCGACACCTTGCGTGTGCCGGATGCCGGGGATGAGGCAGCCGCCTGGGTCAGCGCCTTTATCGGAAAACCCACGCGGCTGGTGCAGATGCCGCTGACGCGGGCACGCACCACCGAGGCCGGTTTCGGCAAAGATGATGACCAAGTGGCGTTTGCCGACGGTTACCCGCTGCTGCTGATCGGCCAGGCGTCCTTGGACGATCTTTCGCAACACGTTGGCCGCCCCATGGAGATGCTGCGTTTTCGTCCCAACCTGGTGATCGAAGGCGGTGAAGCGTTCGCCGAAGACGGCTGGAAGCGCTTGCGTATCGGCGATGTCGAGTTTCGCGTGGTCAAGGCATGCTCACGCTGCATTCTCACCACGATCGATCCCGCGACTGGCGAACGCAGCGCCGACCGCGAACCCTTCGCCACGCTCGATACCTATCGCAAGACGGAGAACGGGGCGATGTTTGGCCAGAACCTGGTCAACGATAGTGCCGGCCACCTTGAAGTCGGCATGCCGGTCACGATCCTGGAATAAAAAATGCCCGTCTCCTGGGAGACGGGCATTTTTTTCAACGGCCGGACATCAGCCGCGGTATTCGCACAGGTAAGCGGTGTCTACCGCGACCTTGAGCTGGAACTTGCTGTTGGCCGGTACATTGAACTGGCTGCCGGCGGCGAAGGTCTGCCAGTCGCTGGCTTCTGGCAGTTTGACCGTCAGCGCGCCGGACACCACGTGCATGATTTCACGCTGGGCCGTACCGAATTCGTATTCACCCGGGGCCATCACGCCGATGGTCGCCGGACCTTCTGCGGTACCGAAAGCGATCGACTTGACGGTGCCGTCGAAGTACTCGTTGACTTTGAACATGGGTGAATCCTCGGAAAAGGGGCTGGAAAGGTCGGCCAGTATGCCCAAGCCCAGGGGAGCTGCCTAGACCGGCAAAATCAACGGCAGCAGGCGTGCGGTATTGCGCGCATCTTCGAGTGCACGATGCTGCTGGCCATTGAACTGCATTCCCGCCAATTGCAGGGCGCCATTGAGCCCCAGCGGCTTGTCCAGGCGCCGCGCCTTGGCGAAGCGTTGCTTGAGATTGACATGGGGCGTCTGCGCCAGGGCGCTGCTCAGGTCATGGCGCTGCCATTCCAGTTCCAACTGCATGCGGTCGTAATCCCCCCAACTGGCCCAGCCTTCGAGGCGTGCTTGATGCTGGCCCAACCAGCGCTCGAACAGCGGCCACACCTCGGTGATCGGTGTCGCACCGTCGATGTTGGCCTGAGTGATGTGGGTCAGTTGGCGGCAGAACGGCGTCAGCAATGGACGGCGCAGCGGCCGCACAAAACGCTGGAAGTGATCCAGCTCGCGACCCTGGCGGTTGACCAGGCTGGCGCCGATCTCGATGACTTCCATCTCCGTCACGGGCCAGCCGCCTTCATCCGTTGTGGCTTCGAGGTCAATAATCAGCCAATGGGGCATCGCGCAGGTTCCCGTACTCGTCCTTTCCTGATGGGGATAGAGCGTAGCGTGACCTTGTAGTTCCGCGCTGTTTTTTCATGGGGGCACGGGGCTGCGTTTATTCGATCTCCAACAGCACCTGGCGATTGCGCACCTGATCACCCGCCATGACCTGCACGCCCTTGATCACACCGTCGATACCGGCCGTCAGCGGGTGTTCCATTTTCATGGCCTCCAACACCAGCAGCAGTTGGCCTTTGCTCACGCTGTCACCGGCGCTGACACGCACGTCGACGATGGCACCGTCCATCGGGGCCTTGACCGTACCGCTGCTGGCATCGGTTTGGCGGCTGGCAGGCTGCTGAGTGCGGTTGATCACCTTCACACCGGGCAGCCATAGCTGGGTGTCGTCGAGGTGGTAGGCGATGCGGCGGCGGATACCGTTGAGCACCACGATGGCGTGGTGATCGTCGCAGGTGAGTGCCAGCGGGTCGACGGTGACAGTGTGGAGGTTGTCGTTAACCTCCAGGCGGTAAGTACAAGGCACATTTGCGTTGTTGCGCCAGCCCGCCAGGGCTCGGGGATGCTGTTCGGCGCTGTGTTGATAGAACAGCGCGGCGGCCAGGGCGAG
Organism: Pseudomonas sp.; assembly: GCF_050739995.1. Taxonomy (GTDB): domain Bacteria; phylum Pseudomonadota; class Gammaproteobacteria; order Pseudomonadales; family Pseudomonadaceae; genus Aquipseudomonas. The sequence continues at coordinate 2,357 of NZ_JBOICG010000402.1, forward strand.
TTGCTCTGTTGACGTGGTTGGGTGGGCAATGTCGCTGAAGTGTTCAGCGATAAACCCGGTGCTGAAATCACCCGCGATAAAGTCTGGGTGCTTGAGCAAGTCCGTCAGGAATGGTTGATTGGTACTCACCCCCAGCAGCACCGTATCTTCCACTGCCCGCAGCAGTTTGCGCCGAGCCTCTTCGCGGGTGGCACCGTGGGCGATGATCTTGCCCAGCATCGGGTCGTAGAACGGGCTGATGCGCTGACCTTGCCGTACGCCGTGGTCAATCCGCACGCCGGCGGCCGGCTCCCAGCGCAGCACATCGCCGGTTTGCGGCAAAAAGCCCTGTGCCGGGTCTTCGGCGTACAAGCGGACCTCCATCGCGTGACCGGTCAGGGTGACGTCGGCCTGTTTCAGCGGCAGAGGTTCGTCGGCGGCGATTTTCAGCTGCCAGTCCACCAGGTCCAACCCGGTGATCAGTTCAGTGACTGGGTGTTCCACTTGCAGGCGGGTGTTCATTTCGAGGAAGTAGAACTGGCCATCGCGGTCCAGCAGGAATTCCACAGTGCCCGCGCCGACGTAGTTCACCGCGCGTCCGGCCTTGAGAGCGACTTCACCCATGGCCTGGCGTAATTCGGGTGTCATCACGGGGCAGGGGGCTTCTTCGATGACTTTCTGGTGACGGCGCTGGATCGAGCAGTCGCGTTCACCCAAATAAATGAGGTTACCGTGGTTGTCGCCGAACAGTTGGATTTCGACGTGACGCGGGTCGATCAGGGCTTGTTCGAGGATCAGTTCGTCGCTGCCAAAGGCGTTTTTTGCTTCGGAACGTGCGGTCTGGAGGTTTTCCAGCAGGGTGCTGGCATCGTGCACCAAGCGCATGCCACGCCCGCCGCCGCCTGCGCTGGCCTTGATCATCAAGGGGTAGCCAATGCGGTTGGCTTCCTGTTGCAAAGTCGTGTTGTCTTGTTGGCTGCCTTGGTAACCGGCGATGCAGGGCACGCCGGCGTCGAGCATGGCGAGTTTGGACAGGCGTTTGCTGCCCATCAGTTCGATAGCTTTTGGGCTTGGGCCGATGAAGGTGATGTTTGCGTTTTGGCAGGCACGGGCGAAGTCGGGGTTTTCGGAGAGGAAGCCGTAGCCGGGGTGGATGGCGTCGGCGCCGGTGAGTGTGGCGGCTTCGAGGATGGCCGGGATGTTCAGGTACGACTGCTGCACCGGCGCGGGGCCGATGTTGACGGCTTCGTCGGCCATTTGGACGTGCAGGGCCTGGGCGTCGGCGTCGCTGTAGACGGCCACGGTGCGGTAACCCAGGGCTTGGGCCGTGCGCTGGATGCGGCAGGCGATTTCCCCGCGGTTGGCGATCAGGATTTTGGTGAACTGCGGCATTGATGCGGTCCTCGGGTACATATCCAATTCTTCGGTAACGGCGACTTACGGTTCCGCTCTTACAGCGGGTCACTTTTGGGAAGGCCCAAAAGTAACCAAAAGGCCTTCGTCCAAACACTCGGCACCTCGCTCCGGCCAGCGTGTTTGACGGGGCGACCGCAGATCAAAAGCCAAAGCGCGGCGGCCTTAAAGCCAACCGGAATCTGACAGTCGACCTCGGTCAAATGTGGGAGCTGGCTTGCCTGCGATGCGGACACCTCGGTGAATCAGGCATATCCGGCTGATGCTTTCGCAGGCAAGCCAGCTCCCACAGAAAAGCACATCTAATTCGGCTCAGGCTCAGGCTTTGATCTTAGGCGCCCCCAAAGTGACCCGCCGTAAGGGCGGAACCGCCAGCCGCCGTTACCCAAAAAACGGATATGCCCTCAACTCACAAAGCCCACCCAGGCCTGCGCTTCTGCACAAAAGCCTGCGTCCCCTCAACCCCTTCGACCCCCAGCGCCGACTCAGCAAACCACTGCGCCCCCCGATCCAGAACCACTTCAAGCGGCTCCTCCACACTGGCCAGCAACAACGCCTTAGTCCGTCCATTCGCCCCCGGCGCACAGCGCAAAACCTGCCCCAACACCTCATCAAGCCGCTGCGCCAACCCTTGCGAATCCACCTCCACAAAATGCACCACTCCCAACCGCCCCGCCTCAGCGCCATCAAACCGCGCCGCTGTCAGCGCCAGCCGCCGCGCCTGGGTCAGCCCAATGCGCTTGACCACAAACGGCGCAATCTGTGCCGGCAACAACCCAAGGCTGGTCTCCGGCAAACCGAACTGAGCCTGATGATCGGCAATCGCAACATCACTCACGCACGCCAACCCAAACCCACCCCCCAGCACCGCGCCTTGCAATACCACGATCACCACTTGCGGCACGGCCTCGACCTCCTGCAGCAACGTGCCAAACGCCCGGTTCAACGCCTGCAACTGATGGCCGGCGTTGACCATGTCCTTCACATCCGCACCCGCACAGAAATGCCCACCGGCACCGCTGATCACCAAGGCTCGCGTCTGGCTGTCCAACTGTGCCAGTACCGAGCGCAGTTCATTGACCATTTCCAGGCTCATCGCATTACGGCTTGCAGGGCGGTTGAGGGTGATGTGCAGCACGCCGTTGTGGGCTTCGAGCAGCAAGGTGTTCATGGCTTTTTACCGGGCAGGGTGCCCATCAGTTTGCAGATGATGCCCAGCATGATTTCATCGGCGCCGCCGCCGATCGACACCAGACGCACGTCGCGATAGGCCCGCGCCACCGGGTTGTCCCACATAAAGCCCATGCCGCCCCAGTATTGCAGGCAGCTGTCGCTGACTTCGCGGCCCAGGCGCCCGGCCTTGAGTTTGGCCATGGAGGCCAAGCGGGTCACGTCCTGGCCTTTGATGTATTGCTCGGTGGCCTGGTAGACCAAGGCGCGCAGGCATTCGATTTCGGTGGCGAGTTCGGCCAGGCGAAAGTGGATGACTTGGTTGTCGATCAGCGCCTTGCCGAAGGTCTGGCGTTCTTTGCAATAGTCGATGGTGCTGTCGATGCAGTACTCCAGGCCCTTGATCATGTTGGCCGCGCCGAACAGGCGTTCTTCCTGGAACTGCAACATCTGCATCATGAAGCCCGCCCCCTCGTGGCCGATGCGGTTGCGTTGCGGCACGCGCACGCCGTCGAAGAACACCTGGGCGGTCTCGGAGCTGTGCATACCGAGTTTTTCCAGGGGCGGGCTGACGCTGATGCCGGGCGTGTTCATCGGCACCATGATCAGCGATTTGTTGATGTGCGGTTTATCGTCGGAGGTGTTGGCCAGCAGGCAGATAAAGTCGGCGCTGGGCGAGTTGGTGATCCACATTTTGCTGCCGTTGATCACGTAGTCGTCGCCGTCCTTGCGTGCGTGGGTTTTCAGCCCGGCCACGTCGGAGCCGGCGCCGGTTTCCGAGACGCCGATACAGCCCACTTGTTCGCCGCTGATGGCTGGCCGCAGGAATTCGTCACGCAGCTCATCGGAACCGAAGCGGGCGAGGGCGGGGGTGCACATGTCGGTCTGCACGCCGATGGACATGGGGATGCCACCGCAGCGGATGGTGCCGAACTCTTCGGCGGCGACGATGGAGTAGCTGTAGTCCAGGCCCATGCCGCCGAACTGTTCAGGCTTGGAAATGCCCAGCAGGCCGAGGTCGCCGGCCTTGCGGAAGATCTCGTGGATGGGGAAGCGTCCGGCTTTTTCCCATTCATCCACATAAGGGTTGATCTCGCGGTCGACGAAGGCGCGGACGGTGCGGCGCAGTTCCTGGTGTTCCTGGGTGAAGATCATTGTTTTTGTTCTCCTGTTAGAAACGCGCCACACCGAAGCTGTTGGGCTGCAACTGCCGCACTTCGGCCTCATGGCAGATATCCAGTAGAAACCCCAGCAAGGTGCGGGTATCTCGGGGGTCAATCAGCCCGTCGTCCCACAGATTGGCGCTGCCATACAGCGCAGTGGATTGGCTGTCGAGTTTCTGCGCGGTCACCTGTTCGAGCATGTCCAGCACCTTGGGATCAGGCACCAGGCCGTCTTTCAATTGCTTGGCCTCGGTGACGATGCGCAGCACCTTGCCCGCCTGTGCGCCGCCCATCACCGCCGTGCGGCTATTGGGCCAAGCGAAGATGAACCGTGGGTCCAGGCCACGGCCGCACATCGCATAGTTGCCGGCGCCGTAGGAGCCGCCGACCACAATCGTCAGTTTAGGCACTCGCGCATTGGCCACGGCCTGGATCATTTTCGCGCCGTGCTTGATCACGCCTTGCTGTTCCGATTCGGTGCCGACCATGAAACCGGTGGTGTTGTGCAGGAACAGCAGTGGCGTGCGGCTCTGGTCGCACAGCTGGATAAACTGCGCGGCCTTGCTCGCGCCCTTGGGTGTGATCGGGCCGTTATTGCCGATCACGCCGACGGCACGCCCCTGGATGTGCAGGTGGCCGCAGACGGTGTGGGCATCGAATTCGCCCTTGAATTCGAGGAAGTTGGAACCGTCGGCGAGGCGCGCGAGGATTTCGCGCACGTCATAGGGTTTTTTCGGATCATCGGGGATCAACCCCAACAGTTCGTCGATGGGGTACAGCGGCTCTTTGTAAGCGCGCTGGCCGGCTGGCGGCAGTCGATCATCCCACGGCAACAGGTCGACGATGTCACGTACGATACGCACGCCGTCGGCATCGTTTTCTGCCAGGTATTCGGCTGTGCCGGCGGTTTGCGCGTGCATCTCGGCGCCGCCCAAGGCTTCGTCGGTGGCCACTTCACCGGTGGCGGCCTTGAGCAGGGGCGGCCCGGCGAGGAACAGCTTGGCTTTGCCGCGTACCACCACCACGTAATCCGACAGCCCTGGTTGATACGCCCCGCCCGCCGTAGCCGAACCATGCACCACGGTGATCTGCGGCAAGCCCATGGCTGACATCCGTGCCTGGTTGGCGAAGCTGCGTGCGCCTTCGACGAAAATCTCGGCGGCATAATTGAGGTTGGCGCCGCCGCTTTCGGCCAGGGTCACCACCGGCAGTTTGTTCTCCATGGCGATCTGCTGCAGGCGCAGGGATTTCTTCAGGCCAGTGGGGGAAATGGTGCCGCCCTTGATCGCGCTGTTGTTCGCCACCACCAGCATTCGCACGCCGCTGACGTAGCCGATGCCGGCGATCAAACCACCACCGGCGGCGCTACCGTCTTTGTCATCGTGGAGTTTGTAGCCGGCCAGGCTGGCCAGTTCGAGAAACGGCGCGCCAGGGTCCAGCAGCAGGTTGAGGCGCTCGCGGGGCAGCAGTTGGCCGCGCTTGTCGAACTTGGGCTTGGCTTCTTGCGCTTTGCTCAGCAGGTTCTGCTCCAGTAGGCGCAGCTGCTGGAGGCTCGTGAGCATGGCGTCGCGGTTTTGCGCGAACGGCGGGCTGTGCGTGTCGACCTGCGTTTCGATGACCGGCATGGTTTATTGCTCCGCCTTGAGCACGTCGGGCAAATACGCACGATGGAAACCATTGAACGGCTCGCTCGGTGGCTGCGCCTTGTGCAGCGGCCAGGCGCGGCTGCCCAGGCTGGCGGCGCCATCGATGCGCAAGGTGCTGCCGCTGATGAAGGCGGCAGCCGGGCTGAGCAAAAACACAATGGCTGCGCTGACCTCCGACTCGGTACCGATGCGCTTGAGCGGTACATGTTCGCGCAGGGTCGGGATCACCGCCTTGAACGCGCCCTCGTAGGTGTCCATGCCGCTGGACGCAATCCAGCCCGGCGCCACGGCGTTGACTCGCACCCCGGCATAGCCCCACTCGAAGGCGGCGGTCTTGGTGAAGTTATCCATGCCCGAACGGGCGGCCCCCGAGTGCCCCATGCCGGGCATGCCGCCCCACATGTCGGCGAGCATGTTGACGATAGCGCCGCCGTGCTTGCTCATGGATTGGTTGAACACTTCCCGCGCCATCAGGAAACCGCCGACCAAGTTGGTGCGCAGTACGGTTTCAAAGCCTTTTTGATTGATCGAGGCCAGTGGCGATGGGTATTGGCCACCGGCGTTATTCACCAGCCCGTGGATTGGGCCATGGTCACGCAGGATTTGGCTGATCAGCGCTTTCACGGCCTCTTCGTCGCGGATATCGCAGGCCAGCCAGTGGGAAAGACCCCCGTCTTCGGCAATTTCCGCCGCGACCTTCTGCAACTTTTCTGGCTTGCGTCCCACCAAAATCACCTGGGCCCCCAGCGCCGCCAGTTCATGGGCGGTGCAACGGCCGATGCCGCTGCCGCCTCCGGTGACAATCACGGTTTGCCCCTGGAACAGGTCGGCTTTGAAGATCGAGTCGAAGGCCACGGCGACGGTCCTTTAAGTGAGTAGGTCAGCGATGTGTTGCGGCACGGCGATGGGGATTTCCAGCAGTTGCTGGGCGAACGCTTTGCCTTGGGGGTCAATGCGCAGGCTGGCGATGCCGCCACCGCCCAGGGCGTTTTCCAGTAGGAAGTTCAGGCTGTGGCTACCTGGCAAATACCAGCGCTCGACACGACCGTGGAGCGGGTCGAGCACATGGCTCATCCAGTCGACGATCACCTCCGGGGTCAGTGTTTCGGCGATCCACGGCAAGTACTCGGGGGCACGGGCGATCACGCCGATATTGCTGTGGTTGCCCTTGTCACCGGAGCGCGCCACGGCGAGTTTGACCAGCGGTACGCTGGCGTCTGCGCGGCCCTGGGGCTGGGGTGGTTCGATGGACGCGGCCGGCGTGAGCACGGGCACGGCGGCAGGCAGCGCAACGGCGTGGCGGACGCCGTCGAGGTCGATCACTGGCGCACACGCCGATTTGTCGATCAGGAACGAAAACAGCCGGATCAGCGGATACACCGATGGTCGCCCGCCGACGATGCCGGTCAAGCCCGGAGCCATGCCTGTCGCCGCCTGGGCAATTTCACGGGCGAACAGTGTCAATGCCTGCTTGTTAGGGTGCCGTACGGCGAGTTTCACTACCACTTCGCGGCAGTCATGACGTTGGGCGTGGGCGCCGTAGGTGGCTTCGCTGCCGAGCAGTTCGATATTTACTTCGGTGTAGGGCGCCCAACCGCGCTGGCTGAACAGCTCCGATGTCTTGTTGATGATCGCCTGGCTGACGCGCTCGGCCTTGGCCACCGCATCGATTCCGGCGATCAGGCAACTGGCGGTGCAGCGGAAGCCGTCCAGGTAAGTGGCGCTGACTTTGTACTGCGGGGTGGGCGGCAAGCCTTTGGCTCCGTGCAGGCGCACGCAGTTTTTGCCTTGTTGCTGCAGGCGCACCTGGCTGAAATCACAGATCACATCGGGTAACAGGTAGGCGCGTGGGTCGCCGATTTCATACAGCAGCTGCTCGGCCACACTGAGTTCGCTGATCAACCCGCCCGTGCCGTCGACTTTACTCACGGTGAATTGGCCGTCGGCGCTGACTTCGACGATGGGGAAACCGATGTGCTCGTAGTCCGGCACGTTGCGCCAATCGGTGAAGTTGCCGCCAGTGCACTGGGCGCCGCATTCGATGATGTGCCCGGCCAGCGCGGCGTGGGCCAGGCGGTCGTAGTCCTGCCATGACCAGCCGAACTCATGCACCAGCGCGGCACTGACCACGGCGCTGTCGACTACCCGACCGGTGATGACGATATCGGCGCCGAGATCAAGCGCCTGGGTGATGCCCGGAGCGCCGAGATACGCGTTGGCGGATACACAGGCCGGCGGCAGTGGCGCGCCGTTGAACATATCGGTGATGTCATGCAGGTGTTTGAGCTGGGGTTGCAAGTCGTCACCCAGAAGCACGGCGATTTTCAGTGGGAGTTGCGCTTTGTCGCAGGCCGCTTGCAGTGCAGCGGCGCAGGCTTGCGGATGGATGCCGCCGGCATTGCTGATCACGCGGATGCCCTGGCGCTGGATATCGGCCAGCAGTGGGGTGAGCACTTCGACGAAGTCCGTGGCAAAGCCTGCGTGGGGATCTTTCAACCGCGCCCCGGCGAGGATCGACATCGTGACTTCCGCCAAGTAGTCGAACACCAGGTAGTCCAGCGCACCGCCATGCACCAGTTGGGCGGCAGCCGTGCACGTGTCGCCCCAGAACGCGCTGGCGCAGCCGATACGAACCGTCTTGCTCATGAGAAATCCTTCCTCGAATGGCTGGTGTCGAGACTACCAAGCAAGCGCTTGGTTTGTAAACTCCCGACACAAGTTTTGCCCAAGCGCTTGCTTGGGTGGCGGTCACGGCCTAAATTGCCGCCCAAGACGTCAGTAGAAGTGAAGGAGAGCAGCATGGATGAGCACAAAGCCCAGCGGGTGATGCGCACCATGGTCGACGGTGGCCAATTGACCGACCCCGACAGTGCCCGGGGCAAGTTGCTGCAAACCGCGGCTCACCTGTTTCGCAACAAGGGTTTTGAGCGCACCACCGTGCGCGACCTGGCCAGCGCCGTGGGCATTCAGTCCGGCAGCATTTTTCATCACTTCAAAAGCAAGGACGAGATCCTGCGTGCAGTGATGGAGGAAACCATTCACTACAACACCGCGATGATGCGCGCATCCCTTGAGGATGCGACGAACGTGCGCGAGCGTGTATTGGCGCTGATCCGCTGCGAATTGCAGTCGATCATGGGCGGAAGTGGCGAGGCCATGGCGGTGTTGGTGTACGAATGGCGCTCGCTGTCAGCCGAAGGCCAGGTTCAGGTACTCGCCCTGCGCGATGTGTACGAAGACATCTGGCTACAGGTACTGGGGGAGGCGAAGGCTGCCGGTTATATCCGGGGCGATGTGTTTATCACGCGACGCTTCCTGACGGGGGCGCTGTCCTGGACCACCACCTGGTTCCGCGCCCAAGGCAGCCTGACCCTTGAGCAACTGGCCGAAGAAGCCCTGCTGATGGTGTTGAAGGCCGACTGAGACGCAAGCTATTAATTTGGCGGCGAAAGTTGTCTCGCCTGGGAAAAACGCCTAGCTTATTGCCATCAGAGTGTTGAACGGTGTGTGCCTCGATGTTTTCGCCATGGCGGCTGGCTGCAGGACTTACATTTTTGGCAGTGGGCACCGCGGGGTGGATGCCGGTTTCTGCTGCGCAATTGGTAAGGGTTGGCGCCGCGCACTTTCCTCCCTACACCGTGCGTCCCGAACAAGGCGCCGACACCGGCCTGCTGCCGCAATTGGCGGAGGCCCTGAATGCGTTGCAGAGCGACTACCAGTTTGTGCTGGTGCCTACCTCGATCCCACGTCGTTTCAGGGACTTTGAACAGGGTAGGGTCGACATGGCGATCTTCGAAAACCCCGACTGGGGCTGGCAGAACATCCCTCATACCAGTGTCGACATGGGCCTGGAGGATGCGGAAATCTTCGTGGCCCAACGTGAGCCCGATCGCGGCCAAGACTACTTCGCCGACCTGACGAGTAAGCGTCTGGCAGTGTTCAGCGGCTATCACTACGCGTTTGCCAACTTCAACTCCGACCCCAAGTACATGGCCGAGCACTTCAATGCCACGCTGACCTATTCCCACGACAGCAATCTGCTGATGGTTGCACGCGGGCGTGCCGATATCGCGCTGGTGACCCGTTCGTACCTGAGTGATTTCATGGTGCGCAATGCGGATATGGCGGGGCAGTTCCTGGTGTCAGAGCGTATCGACCAGGTGTATCACCACTTTGCCTTGCTGCGCCCGAAAGCACCGATCACCGCAGAGGCGTTCGCCGCGTTGCTCAAGCGCTTGCGCGATAACGGCCAGATGCTGAAGATTTTCGAGCCGTACCGCATCGATGTGATGCCGGTGCCCGGAAACTAGACCCGCCGCGCAAACGTATCGCTGTGGCTGCCTGACACCTTGCGGCAATGCACCAGCGCATCCCGGATCATGAAATTCACCAGGGTCGGCGACACACCGAGTTCCTTGGCGATGTCCTTTTGCGGCACGCCGTGCAAGCGGTACATCTCGAACGCGTAGCGGGTGCGCTGGGGCAATTCCGTCAGGGCGTCGGCGATATTTTCCAGGGTGTTGAAATTGATGTGGGAGGTTTCCGGGGATGCACCCTGGATCACCACATTCAAGCCTTCCTCTTCCGTTCCCGAATACTTGAGCTCCAGCGCCTGCTTGCGATAGTGATCGATCGCCAGGTTACGCACGATCTGGAACAGGTAGCTCAGTTGGGCCTTGAACGACGACGTGATCGTGGGCGCCGATTGCAGGCGAAAGTAGGCGTCTTGCACGACGTCTTCAGCACGGGAACGACACCCGGTAATGCGGGCCGCAATCTTCACCAGGATCAGTCGATTGTCGACGAACGCCTGGAGAAGCGGTGAGTCGCACCTGCCTGTGGATACTTGTTCCGTCATGGAAATCACCTTGTCGCAAAAGAGGTTAGGGGAGGGCGTCCGTGCTGAGGCCTCCTACACATCGGGCAACAAATTATGCTTAATGATAATGATTGTCAAATGAGAAGGCGAACTAATCTTATGCCTTCTTGAAAGGTGTGAAGCACGTCTCGCTCCGTCTCGACGACTAATTATTTGCCGGCTCCGTCCGTTCTCATGGGTGACAGGTCCGTTAGCAAAACGGCCAAGGATCAGCACCCGCAGGAGGGCGAAATGGGTTTCCAACGAGCAAGCAGCGTGTTTCAGTGGGGAGTGCTCAAGCCATGAGTACGCCCACCCGACTGCGTCTGTTCTGCCTACCCCATTCGGGCGCCAGCGCCTCGGTTTATGCACGCTGGCGCCGCGTCTTGCCGGACTGGCTGCAGGTGTGTCCGCTGGAGTTGCCTGGACGCGGCATGCGCATGGACGAGCCATTGCAGCGCGACATCAAGGTATTGGCGGCGCAACTCGCCGATGAGATCAGTCGCAACCTGGACGGCCCCTATGCGCTGTTCGGCCACAGCCTCGGTGGCCTGCTGGCTTTTGAGTTGGCCCATGCGCTCAGCTTGCGCGGCGTGCCCGCGCCGCTGGCGCTGTTCGCTTCCGGCACCGCTGGCCCGGCCCGCCGTGATGTCAGCGAATACGCCATTGAAAAGACCGATGAGCAGTTGATCGCTCGCCTGCGCGAATTGCGCGGCACCGCCGAAGAAGCCCTGGCCAACCCTGAGTTGATGCAGTTGATGCTGCCAATCCTGCGCGCCGATTTTTTGCTGTGCGGCAGCTTCAGTTATGGCGAGCGCAAGCCGCTGGGCATGCCGATCCATGTGTTCGGTGGCAAGCAAGACAGCGTGCGCGCCGACCAGTTGCTGGACTGGCAACTCGACGCCGCCAGCGGCTTTTCCCTGGACATGTTCGACGGTCACCACTTCTTTCTCGTGCAGCACGAAAGCGCTGTGCTGCGCTGCCTGCGTCGCTATGCCGAAGAGCACCTGGCCCGTTGGCGAACGGGCGTGGCGCGACAACTGGCCGTCAGCTGAACGCCCTCTAATTCTCGATTTTCCCGTAAGCCGATTTCAGGCAGGAACCCCATGATGGACGCCTTCGAACTTCCCCGCACCCTGGTCCAGTCCCTTCAACGTCGCGCCGCGCAGACCCCGGGCCAGGTTGCCCTGCGCTTCCTCGCCGAGTCCGCCGAGCACAGCGTTGTGCTCAGTTACCGTGACCTGGACCAACGTGCCCGCACCATCGCTGCCGCCTTGCAAGCCAACGCGGCGCTGGGTGACCGTGCGGTGCTGTTGTTCCCCAGCGGCCCGGATTATGTCGCGGCGTTCTTTGGTTGCTTGTACGCCGGGGTGATCGCAGTGCCGGCCTATCCACCGGAGTCCACGCGCCGGCATCACCAGGAGCGCTTGCTGTCGATCATCCAGGATGCCGAACCGCGCCTGCTGCTGACCATCGCCAGCCTCGCCGATGGTTTGGTGCAAATCGAGAATGCGCCGACGGTGTTGAGTGTCGATCACCTGGATTGCGCTAGTGCTGGTGCCTGGATCGAACCCGAGCTGCACGCTGACGACATCGCGTTCCTGCAATACACCTCCGGTTCCACCGCCTTGCCCAAAGGCGTGCAAGTCAGTCATGGCAACCTCGTTGCCAACGAAGTGTTGATTCGTCGCGGGTTTGGTATCGACCTGAACCCGGATGACGTGATTGTCAGCTGGCTGCCGCTGTACCACGACATGGGCCTGATCGGCGGGTTGCTGCAGCCGATTTTCAGCGGCGTGCCGTGCGTGTTGATGGCGCCCGCGTACTTCCTCGCGCGGCCGTTGCGCTGGCTGGAAGCGATCAGCGAATACGGCGGCACCATCAGCGGTGGGCCGGATTTTGCCTATCGCCTGTGCAGCGAGCGGGTCAGTGACTCGGCCCTGGAGCGCCTGGATTTGAGCAAATGGCGCGTGGCGTATTCGGGCTCCGAGCCGATCCGTCTCGACACCCTGGAGCGCTTCGCCGAGAAGTTCGCCACCTGCGGCTTTACCCCGGACAATTTCTTTGCCTCCTACGGTCTGGCCGAAGCGACCCTG
>NZ_JBOICG010000403.1:0-2609 GCF_050739995.1 Pseudomonas sp.
TGGTGGAGGGGGAAGGATTCGAACCTTCGAAGTCGTAGACGTCAGATTTACAGTCTGATCCCTTTGGCCGCTCGGGAACCCCTCCTAAGCGAGCCGGCATTTTACATTACGCCGACCTTCTGTCAAGCATTTTCTCATTTAAAAATATGAGGTTAGCTGCATTGACCTTCGCTCCACACCTTTGACCGTAAAGGTCTTCACTGCGAAGCGGGCGCCATTCTATGCAAACTAATCGAGAGTTGCAACGCCTTCGCACAACATTATTTTATGTTTTAACTCATTGAATTCCTTAGCAAGGTTTTCAAAGGACAGATCATCAGCGAGGCGCCTGCTTTCAGGGGCAACACGGAGCCAGTAGCCAGAGGCCTCCGGTGTATTCAGCAGCTGGACTTTGACCTTTATATCCAAGCTGATGAGGCGCTGCTCAAGCGTTGACGCTTGTCGCTGATCCGTAAAACCACCCAGATACAAACAGCTGCTCGTATCCGGCGCTTTGGCTCGATCACGCCTTTGCACCGCATCGGAGGACTCACTCAGAAGACGGATATCCTGCTGAGTTCCCTTGTAGAGACTCAGGGGGGTGACATCCTTTGCGCGCAACGGCGCCTCTTGCTGATGCCAAATGTAGTAAAACACGTTGAGGACCAGCAAAAGCAGAAACAACCAACGCATAAACACCTCAGGACAAAGGACATGCCATCGCCAGACCAACAAAGACCAGATCCGGAACAAGCCGGGCTTGCGGCACGGCGTCCGAAACCAGTTCGGCATCCCCGCCCGTGAGAAACACCGTGAACTCATCTCCCCAGTAACACCTGGCCAGCTCCAGCTGAGTCAACACGAACCCTCTGAGCATGAGCGTGCAGCCGCGCTCAACAGCCTCCACTGTGGTACGGCCTGGCGACAAGCGCTCCAAAGCCTGCTCGGCAGCAACATCGTCATACCGTATCTTGCGGGTATGGGTTCGCAGCTGGTTACGCATGAGCGGCATACCAGGACAAATGAAGCCCCCGAGATGCTCACCATCTGCCGCAATAAAATCTGCCGTTGCTGCTGTTCCAAAATCAAGCACTAGACAAGCACCGGATGCCAACTTGAACCCTCCGAGCATTGCCAGCCAGCGATCAAGCCCAAGGCGCTCGAATTCCTCATATCCATTGCGAACACCCGCCATCTCGCGCGCGGACGCAGCGCAAGACACGGCAACCCCAAAAGCCGCCTCCAGCGCAGCAACCAACTTGCTCGTTTCCTCCAATGCCCGAACGCTCACCAGACGGCAACGTGTCAGCAAGAGACCCGGCAGCGCCGTCAGGCTATCAATCAGTGCGACATCCGAACCGACGACACCTTCTGCGAAGGCGTCGACTACCCCCGAATCAAGTACGCGCCATTTGATGAAGCTATTCCCACAGTCGAGCTCAAGAATCATCACGCAACCTCAGGCTTAACTCACCACCGCTGTATGTTTTTTCGACGCCTTCCACGCTCAACCGTAAAGCCCCCTGACTATCGACACCCAAGACCACCCCATCAATATGATTAACACCTGCAATGAGGGAAACAGCTTTGCCCTGCCACAAATGATTCTGCTCCCACTCACCCTGGAGCGCCGCAAAACCCGAAGCCTTATGCCGATCCAGGTAGCTCTGCAGCTGCAGACCAAGATTGGCAACAAGAAGATTACGATCAAGAGGCGAGCCAACCTCTAGCTGCACCGAAGTCCACTCCCGATCAACGTCAGCAGCCTTCTGCATATTCACGTTAACTCCAACTCCCAGAACAACGTGGCAGATGTCAGCGGGATCCCCGACCAATTCAAGCAAAATCCCGGCAATCTTCTTCCGTCCGACCAAAACATCGTTTGGCCACTTCAAGGCTGCGCCTTGCACCCCAGACTCACGCAAAGCATGCATGACAGCCAAGCCAACGACGAGGCTCAGCCCCTCCAGCTGCCTCAGCCCACCATCAATGCGCAACACCAGGCTGTAATACAAGTTTTGCGCAAATGGACTGACCCACTTTCGCCCTCGCCGCCCCCGCCCTGCCGTTTGCTGCTCTGCGAGCACCAGGAACGGCGCAGCGCAGCCAGCACCTACAAGACGCAGCGCTTCGGCATTGGTGGAGTCAATAGAGTCTGAAATATGGACAGGCCAGGCCAAGGAAGCCGCATTTGACGCGATCTCCTCAGCACTCAAAAATATAAGTGGCGACGCGAGCTGATATCCCCGTCCTCGGACTTTATGGATAGGGAGGTTCAATTCAGTTTCCAAATGCTGGAGTTGCTTCCAGACAGCACTACGACTGACGCCCAGGGCGGCACCCAATGCCTCCCCAGAGTGGAATCGACCATCTTTCAAGAGTTTCAACAACGTCAGCATGCAAGTATCGCCTCACAATGAGGCACGCATAATAGCCATGCGCAGAGCCATTGCATAGAAAGCCCGGCCCCTCGAGTGAAAAGCTTGCGCAGCAAAAACTTCAAATATTTTCGAGCGCCCAAAACAAAACCCCATCTGCTTTCGCAAATGGGGTTTCGGAATTTAATCTTGACGATGACCTACTCTCACATGGGGAAACCCCACACTACCATCGGCGATGCATCGTTTCAC
>NZ_JBOICG010000404.1:0-3671 GCF_050739995.1 Pseudomonas sp.
ATGCAGGTGTTCCAGCAGGCGGCGGGTATGCCCAAAACCGGCGACGATCATCTGTGACAGTGCGGTGCCATGGGCCGACAGCTTAAGGTAGAGCACGCCTTGCGGATTACCCGAGGCTTCCTGGGCAAGCCCGTCATGACGCTCCAGCAGACTGACCTTCCAGCCCCGCGCAGCCAGGCTGGCCGCCGTGGCGCAACCGGCGAGGCCACCACCGATCACCAGAGCCTTGCGCTCGCCGGTTAACGTCGCCGGTCGGGCAAACCAAGGCTTGGCGGCCGGTGGTGGCGGTGTATCAGTGGGCCTGCCGAGAAACTCTCCACGCAGGATTTCCCACTTGTGACCAATGCCTGGCGTGCGCTTCATCTTGAATCCGGCGGCGTTGATCAACCGCCGTACCCAACCCGTACTCGTGAACGTACTGATGGTCGAGCCTGGCGCGGCCAGCCGTGCCAGTTCGGCAAACAGCTCGGCGGTCCACATCTCCGGGTTTTTGGCCGGGGCGAAACCGTCGAGAAACCACGCATCGATTTGCGCATCCAGTTGTGGCAATTGCTCCAGCACATCGCCGATCAGCAGGGTCAGGGTCACGCGACCGTTATCCAGCACCAGGCGTTGGAAGCCTTGGTGGATAGCTATGTACTGAGCCAGCAGTTGCTCGGCGAACGGTTGCAGTTCCGGCCAGAGGGCGAGGGCGCGTTGCAGGTCGGCGTGGCTCAGCGGGTATTTTTCCACGCTGACAAAATGCAGCCGTGCACCCGCCACCGCGTTTTGTTCGAACATCTGCCAGGCACATAAGAAGTTCAAGCCCGTGCCGAACCCGGTTTCACCAATCACCAGCCGCCCAGTCGCTGGCAGCGAGGCAAAACGCTCCTGCAAACGGTTTTGTTCGAGGAACACATAACGGGTTTCTTCAAGGCCCGACTGATCGGAGAAGTACACATCGTCGAACACCCGCGAGTGCGGGCGGCCTTGGTCATCCCAGTCGAGCTGGGCGTGGGTGATCGGGTTCATGGGCGGCTCTGCAAAAACAAGGCGGCCATTCTAGCCGATCAATGGACGTTGAATTGACCCATGGCAAGCGCGCATGGAATTTCCTCCCGCGTGTTGCTGCCCAATCCGCTAGTCTTGAGCCATCTTGAAACGGAGCTGCCCATGTTCGAATCCGCCGAAATCGGTCACGCCATCGACAAAGACACCTACGACGCCGAAGTGCCGGCCCTGCGCGAAGCCTTGCTGGAAGTACAGTATGAGCTGCAGCAGCAGAAGCGCTTCCCGGTGATCATCCTGATCAACGGCATCGAAGGCGCCGGCAAGGGTGAAACCGTCAAGCTACTCAATGAGTGGATGGACCCGCGCCTGATCGAAGTGCGCACCTTCGACCAACAAACCGATGAAGAACTGGCGCGGCCACCGGCCTGGCGCTATTGGCGGCAACTGCCGGCAAAAGGTCGCATGGGGGTTTTTTTCGGCAACTGGTACAGCCAGATGCTGCAGGGCCGGGTGCACGGCGAGATCAAGGATGCCCGCCTGGACCAGGCCATCGCCGGTGCCGAGCGCCTGGAAAAGATGCTCTGCGATGAAGGTGCGCTGATCTTCAAATTCTGGTTTCACCTGTCCAAGAAGCAGATGAAGGCGCGCCTCAAGGCGCTGGCCGACGACCCGCTGCACAGTTGGCGCATCAGTCCGCTGGACTGGCAGCAGTCCGAGACCTACGACAAGTTCGTGCATTTCGGCGAGCGCATCCTGCGCCGCACCAGTCGTGACTACGCGCCGTGGCATGTGATCGAAGGTGTCGACGCCCATTACCGCAGCCTCACCGTGGGCAAGCTGCTGCTCGAGGGGCTGCAAAACACCCTGAAACTGGCCAAGGGCAAATCCAGTGGCATGAACCCGGCGCCCTTGATCGCGTCGGTGGACAAGAAGAGCCTGCTGGACAGCCTCGACTTGACCCTGCGCCTGGACAAGGATGATTACGAAGAGCAACTGATCACCGAGCAGGCGCGCTTCTCCGGCCTGATGCGCGACAAACGCATGCGCAAGCATGCGCTGATCACCGTGTTCGAAGGCAACGACGCGGCAGGCAAGGGCGGGGCGATTCGCCGGGTGGCAGCGGCGCTCGACCCACGTCAGTACCGCATCGTGCCCATTGCCGCGCCCAGTGAAGACGAGCGCGCCCAGCCTTATCTGTGGCGCTTTTGGCAGAAAATCCCGGCGCGCGGCATGTTTACCGTGTTCGACCGCTCCTGGTACGGCCGGGTGTTGGTGGAGCGCGTCGAAGGCTTCTGCACTCCGGCCGACTGGATGCGTGCTTATGGCGAGATCAATGACTTCGAGGAGCAATTGCGCGACGCGGGCGTGATCGTGGTCAAGTTCTGGCTGGCCATCGACAAGGACACGCAGCTGGAGCGTTTCCAGGCCCGTGAAGAGATACCGTTCAAGCGCTTCAAGATCACCGAAGACGACTGGCGCAACCGTGACAAGTGGGACGACTACCGCGCCGCCGTGGGCGATATGGTCGACCGCACCAGTACCGAAGTTTCGCCCTGGACCCTGGTGGAAGCCAACGACAAGCGCTGGGCGCGGGTCAAGGTGCTGCGCACCATCAACCGGGCGCTGGAAGAGGCGTTCGACAAAACCGACAAGCACGATAAAAAGAAAAAGAAATAACCTGTTGTGGTGGGGTGCCCATGGTTTTGCATACGCCGGATGAATGATCGTCGCGGTGGGGAGGGCCTGGATCTATCCTCGATCCATCTCCCAACAACCACAAGATCGAGGTAGCCCCATGCGTGAAGTAGTGATCGTCGACAGCGTGCGAACCGGCCTGGCGAAATCCTTTCGTGGCAAGTTCAACCAGACCCGCCCCGATGACATGGCGGCCCATTGCGTCAACGCGCTGCTCGCGCGCAACGGTATTGACCCGGCGACGGTGGAGGATTGCATCGTCGGCGCCGGCTCCAACGAAGGGGCCCAGGGCTACAACATCGGGCGCAACGTGGCGGTGCTTTCGCAATTGGGCACCGGCACGGCGGGCATGACCCTCAATCGTTTCTGCTCTTCGGGTTTGCAGGCGATTGCCATCGCGGCCAACCAGATCGCCTCGGGTTGCAGCGACATCATTGTGGCTGGCGGCGTCGAGTCCATCAGCCTGACCATGAAAAGCGTCAACACCGATAACCTGATCAACCCGCTGCTCAAGGAACAGGTGCCGGGCATCTATTTTCCCATGGGCCAGACCGCCGAGATCGTCGCGCGCCGCTATAACGTCAGCCGCGAAGAACAGGACCTGTACGCCCTGCAAAGCCAGCAACGCACCGCCCAGGCCCAGGCTGAGGGTTTGTTCGACGATGAAATCGTGCCGATGGTGGTCAAGTACAAGGTTGAAGACAAGAACACGGGGGCGGTGCAGGTGTTGGACGGCGTGGTCGATCGCGACGACTGCAACCGCCCGGACACCACCTTGGCCAGCCTGCAAGGGTTGAAACCGGTGTTTGCCGAAGACGGCTCGGTGACGGCGGGCAACTCGTCACAGCTCTCCGACGGGGCTTCGATGACCTTGGTGATGAGCCTGGAAAAAGCCCTGGCGCTGGGGCTCAAGCCCAAGGCGTTTTTCCGTGGTTTTACCGTGGCGGGTTGCGAACCGGATGAGATGGGCATCGGTCCCGTGTTCT
>NZ_JBOICG010000405.1:0-13348 GCF_050739995.1 Pseudomonas sp.
GCCCAAGCCACCCGCCATGCCGCCGATACCGACCACCGACGCCACGGTTTTCTGCGGGAACATGTCAGACACCGTAGTGAAAATATTGCACGACCACGCCTGATGCGCCGAGGCACCCACACCGATCAGCAGCACCGGCACCCAGAAGCTCAGGTAACCGAAAGGCTGTGCCAGCAACACCACCAACGGGAACAGTGCGATCACCAGCATGGCTTTCATACGGCCATCGTAGGGAGCATCGCCACGGGCCATGAAATAGCTGGGGAACCAGCCGCCGCCGATACTGCCGACCATGGTCATGCTGTACAGCACCGCCAGCGGCATCACAATGTCCGCGCCTTTCATGCCGTACTGCGCCGACAGGTAAGTGGGTAGCCAAAAAAGGAAGAACCACCAGACGCCGTCGGTCATGAATTTGCCGAAGGCGAACGCCCAGGTCTGGCGATAGGTCAGCAACTTGAACCACGAGACTTTTTTCGGTGCCACATCGGCGGGCGCAGGGGTCAAGGTTTGTACGGTCTGGTCACTGCGGATGTAGGCCAATTCTTCGGCCGAAAGGCGCTTTTGCTCCTCTGGCTTCTGGTAAAGCGCAACCCACACGGCGACCCACACGAACCCCAGCGCACCAATCACGATAAACGCAGCTTCCCAGCCCCATAAGCCTGCGATCAACGGCACACAAATAGGCGCCAGGATCGCGCCAACGTTGGCGCCCGAATTGAAAATACCGGTGGCCAAGGAGCGTTCTTTCTTCGGGAAGTACTCGGCGGTGGCCTTGATCGCGATGGGGAAGTTACCCGCCTCGCCAATCGCCAGCACGGCGCGTGACAGCATGAAGCCGGCAATCGACACCGGGATCACGGCCAGGCCGACAGCCCCACTGATCGCCGCGATGCCCTCGCCCATCGGCACCGAAAACGCATGCATGATCGCGCCGGTGGACCAGATACCAATCGCCACCACATAGGCGGCCTTGGTGCCGATCTTGTCGACAAACCGCCCGGCGAACAGCATGGAAATCGCATAAACGAACTGGAACACCGCGGCGATGTTGGCGTAGTCGGTGTTACTCCAGCCAAATTGCGTCGACAGTTGTGGTGCCAGCAGGCTAAGCACCTGGCGGTCGAGGTAGTTGACGGTTGTCGCGAAGAACAGCATCGCGCAGATGGTCCAGCGATAGTTGCCTACCGCCTGGCCAACGCGCTGGGCGTTGATGGGCTCGTTCAAGTTCATGGCATCACTTTTTATTGTTTTTAGGTAGGACACACGTAACGTCATATGTCGTCGTACAACCATGACTTTTATATCGAGCTACCTAGGCACTGTCAATCCGAAAGATTGCGGTTTATTGGGCTCTACGAAAATCAGTTGTAGGATGACGATATCAATTGTAGTGAGCGGGCTTGCCCCGCGCTGGGTGGCGCAGCCGCCCCAATAAGACCGCCGCGTGATGTCAGGTATAACGCGATAGCAGGTTTTAGGGCGGCTTCGCCACCCAGCGCGGGGCAAGCCCGCTCACTACAAGGTCCGTCTCTGACGCAATGACAGGGTGTCTGCAAAAAGCCAAATAACAAATAAGATGAATTTTTTCGTATGCGCTCGTATCTGAGCTGACAGAGCGGCGCCATCGTAACGATGGCACCTCCCCTGTTCAGTTTTAGAGTGGCCCGCATGAAATTACGCAAGAAAAGCGTCAGACCCATCAGATTGAAAGACATCACCATCGTCGACGATACCAAGGTACGCAAGGCGATCACCGCCGCCGCCCTGGGCAATGCCATGGAGTGGTTCGACTTTGGTGTCTACGGCTTCGTCGCCTACGTATTGGGCAAGGTGTTCTTCCCCGACGCCTCCCCCAGCGTCCAAATGATCGCCGCACTGGCCACCTTCTCCGTGCCTTTCCTGATTCGTCCCCTGGGCGGCCTGTTCTTCGGTGCGCTGGGCGACAAGTACGGGCGGCAGAAAGTCCTCGCTGCCACCATCGTGATCATGTCCTTGAGCACCTTCGCCATCGGCCTGATCCCCGGCTACGCCTCCATCGGCATCTGGGCGCCGATCCTGTTGTTGCTGTGCAAAATGGCCCAAGGCTTCTCGGTCGGCGGTGAATACACCGGCGCCTCGATCTTCGTTGCCGAGTACGCTCCGGACCGCAAACGCGGGTTCCTCGGCAGTTGGCTGGACTTTGGTTCCATCGCCGGCTTCGTGCTTGGCGCAGGTGTGGTGGTGCTGATTTCCAGCATACTGGGTGAAGAACAATTCGAGGCCTGGGGCTGGCGCCTGCCGTTCTTCCTCGCCCTGCCCCTGGGCATCATCGGCCTGTACCTGCGCCACGCCCTGGAAGAAACCCCGGCGTTCCAGCAGCACATGGACAAAGTGGAACAAGGCGACCGTGAGGGACTGACCCACGGTCCCCAAGTCTCATTCAGGGAAGTCGCCACCAAACATTGGCGCAGCCTGCTGACTTGCATCGGTATCGTCGCGGCCACCAACGTGACCTACTACATGTTGCTCACCTACATGCCGAGCTACCTGTCGCACAACCTGCACTACAAAGAAAACAGCGGTGTGCTGATCATCATCGCAATCATGGTCGGCATGCTGTTCGTGCAGCCATTCATTGGTTTTGTCAGCGATAAAATCGGCCGCAAGCCCTTCATCATCACCGGTAGCATTAGCCTGCTGTTGCTGGCGATCCCGGCGTTCATGCTGATCACCAGCGGCAAGATCGGGCTGATCTTCGGCGGCCTGCTGATCCTCGCGGTGATCCTGAACTTCTTCATCGGCGTGATGGCCTCGACCTTGCCCGCCATGTTTCCCACGCACATCCGCTACAGCGCCTTGGCAAGTGCCTTCAACGTCTCCGTACTGATCGCCGGCGTCACCCCCACGGCAGTGGCCTGGCTGGTGGAAAGCACCAACGACCTGTATATGCCCGCCTACTACCTGATGGTGTTTGCCGTGGTCGGCCTGATCACCGGCCTGACCATGAAGGAAACCGCCAACAAGCCCCTGCGTGGCGCGGCACCGGCCGCGTCGGACATAGAAGAAGCCAAGGAGTTGCTGCAGGAACACCACGACAATATCGAGCAGAAGATCGAAGACATCGACGCCGAAATTGCCGAGCTGGAAGCCAAGCGCAAAAACCTGGTAGAGCAGCATCCACGCATCAACTAAGACCTGACCAAGCGTGGCGGCCCTGACCGCCACACCTTTGGAGTGTTCAATCATGATTCCAAGCGTCATCACCGCACACTCGCTTCTCAGCGCCGAAGAGCGGGCTGCCATCGCGGAAATCGAAGCCACCACCAGCATCCTGCAATTGGTCACGCGCTTGACCGGCATGCGCTTCGCCGGCATCGCCAAGTTCACAGACCTGGATTGGATCGTCTGCTCGGTGTACGACCCCCTGCAAATGGGTATCAGCGTGGACGACGTATTCGACCTCGAAACCACGTTATGCAGTGAGTTCTGCATCAACCCCAAGACGTTGTTCATTCCCGAAATCAGCAAGAACGGTCGCTTTGCCACACGCCCAGTGGTCAAGCAATTCGCCATTGAAAGCTACGCCGGCGCGCCGATTTTGCTACCGGATGGGCGTTTGTACGGAGCCCTCTGCGCCCTGGACTCCAGGTCAATGCTGTTTGATGATCCTAACCTGCCGGAAACCCTGAGCCTGTTTGCACGGCTGATTGGCTGTATCTTCTTCGCCAATCTGCCCCACGAGCACTAGCGCTACCGGAAAAACTGACTCGGCGTCTTACCGAACTGTTTCTTGAACATGTTGGTAAAGGCGCTCGGGCTTTCGTAGCCCAGCTCGATGGCCACGTCGATGATCTTCTCCCCCACCGCGATACGCTCCAGCGCCAACAGCAACCGCGCCTGCTGGCGCCACTGGCCGAAGGTCAAGCCGGTGTCCTTGCGAAACAGGCGCTGGATGGTCTTCTGGTCCAAGTCCAACCGAGCACTCCAATCCGCCACCGTCGAAGCATCCCCCGCATCCTTTTGCAGTGCCTGGCAAATCTGGCTGATACGCGAATCGGCGGGCTGGGGCAGCGACAGCGGCAACGCCGGCAGAATCGCCAGTTCGTCGAGGATCAGGTGCATGATCCGCGCGTCGCGGGAGTCCTCGGCATAAGGCGGTTTCAAACTCACCGACGCCTTGATCAACTCACTGAGCAATGGCGAAATGCTCACGGCCTTGGTTTCGTTGGGCAGGTTCGGGAAGGCATCCGGGCGCACGAACACGCTGCGCATCTTCAACGTGCCGACGCAACGCAGCGAGTGTACTTGCCCACTGGGCATCCAGAAGCCGCGGTTGGACGGCACCGTCCACTGGTTCTGCGCCGAGTGCACCACCATCACGCCTTCGATGGCGTAGAGTAGTTGGTGCTTTTCGTGGCTATGGTCAGGGATCACCCAATTTTCGGGATAATCGGTGGCGGAACTGATGACAGTCCAGTCGCCCTCATCGATCTCCTGCAGAAATTCATCCAGTGGTTTGATCATTTCGCCCCTTTTGCGATAGTTGCCTCCCGAATTTCGCGAGACAGGCATTTACGCCGAATCTAGCATAAGCGCCGAAACAATTAGAAACGGGTGGTGAGCATAAGTACTCGCCGCCCCTGTTCGCTGCCCTGTATGGAATGCCTGCATGTCGACACTCACCGCGTCACCCGCCGCTGCAACCACTACGCCCCAGGTAAGCCCCCTGGTCATGCGCGTCCTCGGTGCCTGTGCCCTGGCGCACCTGATCAACGACCTGATCCAGGCCGTGCTGCCTTCGATCTACCCGATGCTCAAGGCCAACTACGGGCTGAGCTTCACCCAGGTGGGCCTGATCACCCTGACCTTCCAACTGACTGCGTCCTTGCTGCAACCCTGGATCGGTTATCACACCGACCGCCATCCCAAGCCGTGGCTGTTGCCAGCGGGCATGGTGTGCACCTTGATCGGCATCCTGATGCTGGCGTTTGTCGGCACCTTCCCGGCGATCCTGCTGGCAGCGGCACTGGTCGGTGTCGGTTCCTCGACTTTCCACCCGGAAACCTCACGAGTGGCCCGCCTGGCCTCGGGCGGACGCTACGGCCTGGCGCAATCGACCTTCCAGGTCGGCGGCAATACCGGCAGCGCCTTCGGCCCGTTACTCGCGGCAGCGATCATCATTCCTTACGGCCAAACCCACATCGCCTGGTTCGGGTTGTTCGCGGTCTTCGCGATCCTGGTGCTGTACGGCTTGAGCCGCTGGTACCGCCACCACCTCAACCTGTTCAAGCTCAAGCAAGGCGCCAAGGCCACCCACGGTTTGTCCAAAGGCCGCGTGACTTTTGCCCTGATCGTGCTGGCCGTGCTGGTGTTCTCCAAGTACTGGTACATGACCAGCCTGACCAGCTACTTCACGTTCTACCTGATCGAAAAATTCCAGCTGTCAGTGGCCAGCTCCCAGATGTACCTGTTCCTGTTCCTCGGCGCGGTGGCTGTCGGCACCTTCGCGGGTGGCCCGATCGGCGACAAGATCGGACGCAAGAAAGTCATCTGGTTCTCCATCCTCGGCGCGGCGCCGTTCACCCTGGCCCTGCCCTACGTCGACCTGTTCTGGACGGCGGTATTGAGCGTGGTGATCGGGTTTATCATCGCCTCGGCCTTCTCGGCCATCGTGGTCTATGCTCAGGAGCTGGTGCCCGGCAATGTGGGCATGATCGCCGGGATCTTCTTCGGCCTGATGTTCGGCTTCAGCGGTATCGGCGCGGCACTGCTCGGCATGCTCGCCGACAACCACGGCATCGAGTACGTCTACAAACTGTGCTCGTTCCTGCCACTGGTGGGCATCCTGACGGTATTGTTGCCGTCAACCAAAGGCGCCTGACCCGCCGATAACCAAGGACAATTACCAGGCATTTCTTAACCCTTGAGGACCGCGACAATACCTGTGGCGAGCAAGCTCGCCCGCCACAGAATCAACATCGGCACTAGTTTGGCGACCGGCGCGTAAACCCATTCACAACGATGTACAGCAACGGTCCCACCGAAACGAATACCGCCGTCAGCAAGAAGTAAGGCAGCACCGAAACCACCGACCGCCCTCTCCCCCGCGCATCTCGATACATCCACACGCACGCCAGCACCGCCATCAGATACAGGTCGATCACCACCTGCGCCGTATCCGGCCGCGAGATCAGTTCTTGTCCGAATGCCAGCAGCGACTGTTGCGCCGTGAGCATCGTGTAGAGCGTATACAACGAAAACCCGAGCAAACCGATCAGGGCGAGATAAGGCCTGTGCATGCAATCCTCCTTGAAGAACAACCTTTAATAGCGAGGTGCTCACCTTAGCAGCAAGATTCTCGGAGCGCTGGCACTGTGAAATATCTGTCCGTAGACTGCCGCCATACCTCCCACTTGAAGGCGGCGAAAAAAACGTGATGCAAGTTACCGAAGTCTCCATTGCCCAATTGCGCGCGGCGCTTGAAACCGGCCAGACCACTGCCGTTGAACTGGTCAAGGCTTATCTGGCGCGGATCGATGCCTATGACGGCCCGCAGACAGCTACCGCCTTGAACGCCGTGGTGGTGCGCAACCCCGAGGCGCTCAAAGAAGCCGAGGCGTCGGATGCGCGTCGGGCGAAGGGTGAAACCTTGGGGCCATTGGACGGCATCCCTTACACCGCCAAAGACAGCTACCTGGTCAAGGGCCTGACCGCGGCCTCCGGCAGCCCGGCCTTCGCCCAGCTGACGGCCCATCGCGACGCGTTCACCATTGAGCGCCTGCGCGCCGGTGGCGCCATTTGCCTGGGCAAGACCAATATGCCGCCGATGGCCAATGGCGGGATGCAACGCGGTGTGTATGGCCGCGCAGAAAGCCCGTACAACGCCGCCTACCTCACCGCGCCCTTTGCTTCCGGTTCGTCCAACGGCGCCGGCACCGCGACGGCCGCCAGCTTTGCCGCATTCGGCCTGGCCGAAGAAACCTGGTCGAGCGGACGCGGCCCGGCGTCCAACAATGGACTGTGCTCCTACACCCCGTCTCGTGGGGTGATCTCGGTGCGCGGCAACTGGCCGTTGACGCCAACCATGGACGTGGTCGTGCCGTATGCACGCAGCATGGCCGACCTGCTGGAAGTACTCGATGTCGTGGTCGCCGAAGACCCCGACACCCGTGGCGACCTGTGGCGCCTGCAACCCTGGGTACC
Organism: Pseudomonas sp.; assembly: GCF_050739995.1. Lineage (GTDB taxonomy): Bacteria > Pseudomonadota > Gammaproteobacteria > Pseudomonadales > Pseudomonadaceae > Aquipseudomonas. The sequence continues at coordinate 7,186 of NZ_JBOICG010000405.1, forward strand.
CATCCCGAGCGTGGCCTCGGTGCGCCCGGCGTCCTACGCCGAACTGGCGGTGACTTCGGAGTCTCTCGTGGGCAAGCGCTTCGGCGTGCCGCGCATGTACATCAACGCCGACCCTGGAGCCGGCACCAGCGAAAAACCCGGGATCGGCGGGCCAACCGGGCAAAAGATCAACACCCGCGCCAGCGTGATCGACCTTTGGCAGGCCGCCCGCCAGGCGCTGGAAGCCGCTGGAGCCGAAGTGATCGAGGTGGATTTCCCACTGGTCTCCAACTGCGAAGGCGACCGCCCCGGCGCGCCGACGGTGTTTACCCGTGGCCTGGTGTCCAAGACATTCCTGCACGACGAATTGTGGGAACTGTCGGCCTGGGCCTTTGATGACTTCCTGCGCGCCAACGGCGACCCGACCCTGAACCGCCTGGCCGATGTCGACGGGCCGAAGATCTTCCCCCACGACCCCGGCACCCTGCCCAACCGTGAGGACGACCTTGCCGCCGGCATGGACGAGTACGTGCGCATGGCGCAGCGTGGCATCACGCCATGGAATGAAATCAGCAGCGTACCCGACGGCCTGCGCGGTCTTGAACAAACCCGGCGCCTGGACCTGGAAGACTGGATGGACACCCTGGGCCTTGACGCCGTGCTGTTCCCTACCGTGGCCGATGTGGGCCCGGCTGACGCCGACGTCAACGAAACCTCTGCCGACATCGCCTGGAGCAACGGCATCTGGGTAGCCAACGGCAACCTCGCCATTCGCCACCTGGGCGTACCCACCGTCACCGTGCCGATGGGCGTGATGGCCGACATCGGCATGCCGGTAGGGTTGACCTTCGCCGGGCGCGCCTATGACGATTCGGCATTGCTGCGCTTTGCTTCGGCCTATGAAGCTACTGGCAGCAAGCGCGTCATTCCCCCACGGACACCACCGTTGGCAGCAGAATGAATACGGTCTGAATGTGGGAGCTGGCTTGCCTGCGATGACGTAGTGTCAGTCGATGCAGATGTCGACTGCTTCACCGCTATCGCAGGCAGCCAGCTCCCACATTTGACTGTTTTTCAAATTAAAGGCACGGCAATCAGCAAAATTACCGTGCCATGAGTGAGCGTCGCCGGCAACACGCCATACCGCATACGCACCAGCGCACAGGCCAACCCTTCGATCAGGGTGAACAGCAACACCGGCCAGCCCAGTTGGGTCACACTCAAAGCCAGAAAGGTGTGGCAGGCGGCAAAGGCCACCCCACTGATCAAGGCCGCGCGCAGAGGCGTGACCTGCTGTTCCAGATAGCCCTGCAGAAACCCGCGAAACAACACCTCTTCCAACGCATTGGCGCCATAGGCCAATACCACCATGCCGGGCAGCCAAACCCAGTAACCGTGGATCGAGAACGCGTCAATGCCTTGGTAAATCCGTAGCGGCATACCGATCAGGCCCCCCACCCCTAGCCCCACAGCCAGGCCAACGACTGGATTGCCGATGGACCAACGAATCAGCCGCCACAACTCAGGGGCTACGCGCACCAATAACATGATCAGCAGCACCGACAAGCCACCCAGCGCCGCCAGTACGAACCCGTTATTGGTGAAAGCTATCTGCACTTCGCTACCAAGCGCCCACATACGCAACGGCGTCATCACATCGCGCATCAGCACGAACGCCAACAGCAGGATCAAGATACGCAGCGCGGACAGCGCCCTAGGCGTCAGCGCAAACCACAACCCGAACAGCAGCACGCCGGGTGCTAGGTGGGTTGCGTATTTGATCAACATCACCATTCCTTCGGCGATCATGGGGGGTTGGTTCCTTGGGGGGATGAATGGCGCGCAAGCATAGCCATCTGCCATTTGTTCGAAAAGATCCAGCAACGTGATAAGACGTCACATCAGAACATCAAACCAGTATTTTAGGGACATCCATAAATTTCACTTTATTTTTTCTGCAAAATAACGGCATGGTTGTACGACGACATCACTCATTGATTCCACCTAACAACAATAAGGAAACACCCATGCCCAACGCTAAAGTGCTGCTCGGTTTTCTGTGTCTGTTTTCCGGCGCCGTCGCAGCCGCGCCTGCCCCCGCCGAAAAAGAGGTGGCCCAAGCGGTCGACCAACTGACCCAAGCCATGCTGCACCTGGACCTCAAGCAGTTGCACGCGTTGACGTCCGACAACCTCACCTACGGCCACTCCAGCGGCAAGGTGCAGAACAAGGCGCAATTCATCGCCGACCTGGAAACCCACACCAGCGCATTCAAGACCCTGGAAATGCAGAATCAGAGCATTATCCTCGACGGCGACACCGCCCTGGTGCGTAACCACTTCCATGCCTTGGCGGTAAACAGCGGCGTCGAAGTGCCGACCGATATCGATAACTTCCAGGTCTGGCAGAAACAGCACGGCAAATGGCTGCTGATCGGGCGCCAGGCTTACAAGTACTAGTTCACCATTCCACGACCTTGCGCACCTTGAGCAAAGCCTCTCGCAACGCCGGTATTTCCACCGAGCCGAGCGCCAGGCGCAACGCGTGGGGCACGTAGGCAGAGACCGCGAACGGTTCGGCGGTGGACACCGAGACCTGCTCGCGCTGCAAGGTCATGGCGATCTGATCAGCGCGGGCATCCTCCCCCAGCGGCAACCATAGAAAGTACGACGACGGGTGACTGATGTAGTCCATACCCCTCAACACCTGCGCCGCCAAGGCCTGCCGCGCCTGGGCATCCTGGCGTTTCTGCGCTTCCAACTGCGCCACGGTGCCGTCCTCGATCCAGGCGACGGCCATCGCACTCATCACCCCTGGCACGTTCCAGGTGGTGGCCATGATCCTGCGCTCCAGCCCCTTCACCCAGCTGGGCGGTGCTGCGATGAAACCCACCCGCAACCCAGTGGCGATACTCTTGGAAAACCCACCGATGTACACCGTACGCTCCGGCGCCAAGGTCGCCAGGGGCGGTGGCGCGTCCTCGACGAGAAAGGCGTAGGCCGCGTCCTCGATGATCATCAGATGATGCTGACGGGCAATCCCGATCAGTTGCTCGCGCTGTGCCAGGCTCATCACCCAACCCAGTGGGTTGTGCAAGGTCGGCATGCTGTACACAGCGCGCACCGGCCGCTTGTGACACAGGCGTTGTAGAAACGCCAGGTCCGGGCCATGAGCGTCGACCGGGATCGCGACGATCTCCAAGTGCAGGGTTTCAGCCAGCACCTTGAACCCCGAATACGTCAGCGCGTCCACGGCGATGACATCGCCAGGTTTGAGCAACGCCATCATGCTCACCGCCAAGCCGTGCTGGGCACCGCTGACCAGCAGCACCTGCTCAGCATCCACCGCCAGCCCGCGACTCACCAGGTGCCGCGCTACCGCCGCCCGCTCGTGCAGGCGACCGGCATGGGGCTGATAGCGCAACAGGGCTTCGAGGTCACCCGACAGTGCCAGTTGGCGCAACGCCGTGCGCAACAGGTCGGCCTGGCCGGGTAACGAGGGGTAGTTGAAATTGAGGTCAAGCATGCCCGTGGCGACGATCATCTGGCCACTGCCCTGCCCTGGCGGCAATGCGATCTCCCGCACAAAGGTGCCACGCCCGGTTTCACCACTGACCAGCCCCATGGCTTCCAGCTCAGCGTACACACGACTGGCCGTGACCAAGGCCAGGCCGTGCTCGGCAGCCAATTGCCGATGGGTCGGCAACCGTGTACCGGGCGGCATTTTCCCGCTGCGGATATCGGCGGCGAACGTGTCAACCAGCGACTTATAACGGGCGCGCGGCATAGGCGATGTATCCATGACAATTTTTTGATTGTCTCAATCTTCAACTTTAGGATGCCGGACACGCAACTTTTCTTTTCGGGTATCTCCCATGGAACGTACTTCGCGGCTCAGCACCCTCGACACCAGCACACAGGGTTGGATCAATGGTTTTATCGGCGTGGTGATCTTCAGCGGTTCATTGCCCGCCACGCGCCTGGCGGTCATGGAGTTCGATCCGGTGTTTCTCACCATGATCCGCGCGGCCATTGCAGGCTTGCTTGGGTTGCTTCTGCTGCGGTTGTTCAAGGAAAGTCGCCCCGCGCGCGCTCAATGGATGCCACTGGCGATCGTCGCGCTCGGTGTGGTCATCGGCTTTCCGTTGCTGACCGCCCTCGCCCTGCAATACGTCACCTCGGCGCACTCCATTGTGTTTATCGGCCTGCTGCCGCTGGCTACCGCCGTGTTCGGCGTATTGCGCGGCGGTGAGCGCCCGCGTCCAGTGTTCTGGCTGTTTTCGATCCTGGGCAGCGTGCTGGTGATGGGCTACGCCTTCGCCCAGGGCTTGAGCGCCGCGCCTGTGGGTGACGTGCTGATGCTGCTAGCGGTACTGGTGTGCGGCCTGGGATATGCCGAAGGCGCCAAGTTGTCGCGCAGCCTGGGCGGCTGGCAGGTGATCTGTTGGGCGCTGGTGGTATCGCTGCCGGTCGTGCTGCCGTTGAGCATGATCCTGGCACCGCTCAGTTTCACCGGCATCAGCTTGCCCGCCTGGTTGAGCCTGGGTTACGTGTCGCTGTTCAGCATGTTGATTGGCTTTGTGTTCTGGTATCGCGGCCTGGCTCAGGGCGGTATCGCCGCCGTCGGCCAGTTGCAGTTGCTGCAACCGTTCTTCGGCCTGGCGCTGGCGGCGGGCCTGCTGCATGAGCAGGTCAGCCTGGGCATGGTGCTGGTGACGGTCGCCGTGATCGGCTGTGTGGCAGGGGCGAAGCGGTTTGCACGCTAATGGGCTTATTCCCTTTCGGTGCGTGCCCTGCTAAACAGAGTGGTCGCCAAAAGAAACAATAAGGACTTTGCATGCTCACCCCTTCTCTTCAGGACACCACCGCCCCCGAAGGTATTTGCTATGGCTGCGGTGGCAGCAACCCCCATGGCCTGCACATCAAAAGTCGTTGGGATGCCGATGGTGTCCACCTCATCGCCGAACACCTGCCCGAAGCCCAATACACCGGCTGGCCGGACCTGGTCTACGGCGGCCTGATCGCCATGTTGGTGGACTGCCATTCGAACTGGACCGCCATGGCCTATCACTACCGCCTTGAGGCGCGTGAACCCGGCACCTTGCCGCGCATCGATTGCGTGACCGGCAACCTTGGCATCAAATTCATCAAGCCGACACCGATGGGCGTCACACTGACCCTTCGCGCACGCGTCGAGGATGAGGTCGGGCGTAAAAGCCGCGTGGTCTGCGAGGTGTACGCCGGTGATGTGCTCACGGCCATCGGCGACTCGGTATTCGTGCGTGTCGACACCGGCCAATTGGCCGCCGCCGCCCATGGTCGCGAAGGCTGATCCTGGTCTACATTGATTGCCATCCCCCTTCGAGGACTGCACCGATGACGCGTCTCACCGCGAAAGACTTCGCCCCCGAACTGCTGGAGCTCTACGACGGCTATGCCCACGGCAAGCTCAACCGCCGTGAGTTTCTCGACCGCGCTGCGCTGTTCACTTTTGGCGGCCTCACCGCTTCCGCACTGTTGGCGGCCCTGAGCCCCAACTATGCGTTGGCCGAGCAGGTGAAATTCACCGACCCGGACATCATCGCCGATTACATCACCTACCCTTCGCCCAAGGGCAACGGCACCGTGCGCGGCTACCTGGTGCGCCCGGCCAAGGCCAGCGGCAAATTGCCGGCCGTGGTGGTGGTGCATGAAAACCGTGGCCTCAATCCCTACATCGAAGACGTTGCCCGGCGCCTGGCCAAAGCCGGCTTTATCGCGCTGGCACCGGATGGGCTGACGTCGGTGGGCGGCTACCCGGGCAACGATGAAAAAGGGGTGGAACTGCAACAGAAAGTTGACCCCGAAAAACTGATGAACGACTTCTTCGCCGCCATCGAGTGGTTGATGCAGCACGACACCAGCACCGGCAAGGTGGGGATTACCGGCTTCTGTTACGGCGGTGGCGTGACCAATGCGGCCGCCGTGGCCTATCCGGAGTTGGGAGCGGCGGTGTCGTTCTATGGCCGCCAACCGGACGCCAAGGATGTACCGCGCATCAAGGCGCCGATCATGCTGCATTACGCCGAACTGGATACACGGATCAATGAGGGTTGGCCGGCGTATGAGAAGGCGCTGAAGGCGGCGGGCACCACCTATGAGGCGTATATCTACAAGGGCGCCAACCATGGTTTCCACAATGATTC
>NZ_JBOICG010000406.1:0-3584 GCF_050739995.1 Pseudomonas sp.
GAGCAAGCCCGCTCCCACATTTGATCTCCGGTGATCTCAAGTGTGGGGCATTTAGCCTTTTTTCTTGTAGGCCACGCAATCGATCTCCACCTTGCAATCGACCATCATGTTGGCCTGTACACAGGCCCGCGCCGGGGCGTGTTCCGGGGTGAAGTATTCACCGAAGACCTTGTTGAAACTCCAGAAGTCCCGTGGGTCTTCCAGCCAAACACCGACGCGCACCACATCTTTGAGCTCGTAACCCGCCTCTTCAAGAATCGCCACCACATTGCGCATTGTCTGGCGGGTTTGTTCGACGATGCCGCCCGCGATGATTTCACCGTCCACCGCCGGCACTTGGCCGGAGACGTAGAGCCAACCGTCCGCTTCCACCGCACGTGCAAAAGGACGTGGCTGGCCGCCGCCGGCGGTGCTGCCGGTGCCGTAACGAGTAATGCTCATAGAAATAGCTCCTGATTAAAAACGAATGTTCTTCAAAAATTCCGCCAAACGTGGCGATTGTGGCCGTTCGAAGATGTCCTTCGACGAACCCTGCTCTTCAATACGGCCCTGGTTCATGAATACGATCTTGTCCGAGACTTCGTAGGCAAAGCGCATTTCGTGGGTGACCAGCAACATGGTCATGCCTTCTTCCGCCAGACCCTTGATAACACTGAGTACCTCACCCACCAGCTCCGGGTCGAGCGCCGAGGTGACCTCGTCGAACAGCATCAGGCTGGGGTTCATCGCGATGGCGCGGGCAATCGCCACCCGTTGTTGCTGACCACCGGACAGCTGGCCGGGAAAGTGATTGCGCCGCTCCAGTAGACCAACGCGGTCCAGCCATTTTTCAGCCAGGGCCACGGCTTCGTCCTTGCCCATTTTCTTGACCTTGAGCAGGCCAAGGGTAACGTTCTGCAAGGCGGTCAGGTGCGGAAACAGGTTGAACTGCTGGAACGCCATGCCGGTCATCGCGCGGTGCTGGGCAATCACCCGCTCTGGGTGACGCACGCGTTTGCCGGCGATTTCGCTGTAGCCGATGGACTCGCCATCCAGGGTGATCTGCCCGCCCTGGAACTCTTCCAGCAGGTTGACGCAACGCAGCAGTGTGGTCTTGCCCGAGCCGCTGGAGCCGATCAACGTCACCACGTTGCCGCGCTGCATGGACAGGTCGACGCCCTTGAGCACTTCCACCTGGCCGTATTGTTTACGCAGACCGCGGATGTTCAGCAGCGGTTGATTGGTTTGAGGTTGGTTCATGGCAAGGCCACCCGCTTTTCAATGTAGCGCCCGAATAACTCGATGGCGTAGTTGATGACAAAGAACAGAAAACCCGCGAACAGGTAGAACTCCAGGGTCATGAAGGTGCGCGCAATCACTTGCTGGGTGCTGAGCAACAACTCGGCCACGCCAATCACCGAGAGCAAGGTCGAGGCCTTGACGATTTCCGTGGAGGAATTGACCCAGGTCGGCAAGATCTGGCGCAACGCTTGGGGCAACAGCACATAACCCAGGGACTGGTAGAACGTCAGGCCAATCGCCTTGCCCGCTTCCAGCTGCCCACGGGGAATGGCTTGCAGGGCACCGCGCACGATTTCCGACACATGGGAGCCGCAGAACAGCGTCAGCCCGACGGCACCGGCCTGGAACGCGGTGATCTGCCAGCCGAGCGCCGGCAGCATGTAGAAACACGCCAGCACCAGCACGAACACCGGTGTGCCACGGATCAGGTCGACATACAGGCGGAATGGCGCACGCATCCAGAATTTGCCGTAGGTCAGGATCAACCCGGCAACGATACCGATCAGGGTGCCGAAGATAATCGCCAGGGCCGACACATAAACACTGGCCTGAAAGCCCGCCCACAAGGTTTCCCGGGCGACCCACAACTCATGCAGCCAGCTTGGGGACTCGTACATGAAAGCCCTCCTTAACGACGGATCGCCAGACGCTGTTCCAGGTAGCGGAGCAGCATGGCAATGAGGTAACAGGCAGCCACGTAGAGCGCGGTCGTGACCAGCCAGGTTTCGATCACCCGGTAGCTTTCGACGTTGATCTTGCGGGCGTAATAGGTCAGCTCCGGTACCGCGATCGCGGCGGCCAGCGAGGTGTCCTTGAACAGCGAGATGAAGTTGTTCGACAGCGCGGGCAGCACGTTGCGCAGCATCACCGGCACAGTGATGTAGGCGCGAATCCGCCACTCACCCAGACCGATGGCCAAGCCGGCTTCACGCAAACCCTTGGGAATATTCAACAGCCCGGCACGGAATACTTCGGTCAGGTAAGCACCGGCGTACAACGACAAGGTGATGATGAACGACGGGATCTTATCCAGACGAATCCCGAGGCTGGGCAACGCAAAGTAGATCAACAGGATCAGCACGAGGATCGGCGTATTGCGGATCACCGTCACATACACCGAGGCCAACACGCGCAGCGCCCGGTGCCTGGACAGCATGGCAAACGCCATCATCAGGCCGATCACGCAACCGATGGCGATCGACAGCAGCGCCAGCTCCAGGCCCAGGCCGAGCCCCGCCAGCAAGCTGGGGAAGTCGCGCCATACGGCGGCAAAGTTCAACTGATAGTTCATGGTCGGCAGTACCTGAATCGGGGCGCCAAATGCTGCGCCCCCGGTTTACACATCACTTGAATTCAACAGGGAAGCCAATCGCCGGCGACGGCAGGTCGACACCGAACCATTTCTTGAACGACTCTTTGTAGGTCGGGAACTCCACACCGGTCATGGCTTCATGCAGCGCGGTGTTGACGAAGTTCAGCCAGTCCTGGTCGCCACGCTTGACCGCGCACGCATAGGTTTGCGGGCTCCAGGCGTAGACCGGGCTGCGGTAGCGGCCGGGGTTCTGCACCATCAGGTATTTGACCGAGGATTGGTCGGTGGCGGCGGCATCAGCGCGACCGGAGTTCACGGCCTGGTACATCAGGTCGACGCTGTCGTACTGGTCGACCTTGGCCTTGGGCAGCGCCTGGTGCACCAGTTCTTCGGCATACACGTTTTGCAGCACCGCCACCGTCACGCTGTCGCCTGCGGCCTGCAGATCTTCGATCTCTTTGTACTTGCTGTTGTTCGGCAACAGCAGGCCCACGCCTTCGCGGTAGTACGGCAAGGTAAAGGCAACCTGCTGGGCACGGCTGGCGGTGACGGTAATGAACTGGCAACTCATGTCGACCTTGTCGGTCAGCAGGTTGGGAATCCGGGCGTCGGAAGACTGCACCACAAACTCGACCTTGCTGGGGTCGTTGAACAACCCTTTGGCCACGATGCGGCCGATGTCGATATCAAAACCTTGCAACTTGCCATCCGCTCCCTGGAAGTGCCACGGCGCATTGGTACTGCCTGTACCCACGATGAGATGCCCACGCTTGAGCACATCATCGAGCTTGCTGTCCGCCGCCTGCACTTGGCTTGCGAGGGAAGCCGATGCGGCGAAGAGAAAAACACACGCTTTAAACACGGAAGGTCGGTGATGCATGACAAGCACTCCAGGAGTTGTGTATTCCGCTATACCGGAACTTAGTATGTAACAACGGAATAGACAGCAGAAAGTGTGCCACACGCGGTAACAGAAAAATATGATTGGGAT
>NZ_JBOICG010000407.1:0-8437 GCF_050739995.1 Pseudomonas sp.
ACCTTTGCCTGACACGCCCTCTTCGCAGGCAAGCCAGCTCCCACAGTGACCCGGTTTCTTCAGTCGTATCGAACTGCGCCTCACAAAAAAGCCCCACCCGGCTTGCGCCGAATAGGGCTCGTTACCACTAACCCGCCTTACGCAACGTTCATGGTCTTGTGCGTCTCGATCAGATGCGCCACCACGCCCGGATCTGCCAGGGTGGAGATATCCCCCAACCCGTCATATTCAGCCGTGGCAATCTTGCGCAGAATCCGCCGCATGATCTTCCCCGAACGGGTCTTCGGCAAGCCCGGTGCCCACTGGATCACGTCCGGAGAAGCAATCGGCCCGATTTCTTTACGCACCCAGTTTTTCAGCTCCAGGCGCAGCGCTTCGTTCGGCTCTTCGCCATTTTTCAGCGTGACATACACATAGATGCCCTGCCCCTTGATGTCATGCGGCACACCCACCACCGCCGCCTCGGCGACTTTCGGGTGTGCAACCATGGCACTTTCAATCTCGGCGGTGCCCATGCGATGGCCGGACACGTTCAACACGTCGTCCACACGCCCGGTGATCCACCAGTAGCCATCTTCATCGCGACGGGCACCGTCGCCAGTGAAGTACATGCCACGGAAGGTCTTGAAGTAGGTGTCGACGAAACGGTCATGATCGCCGTACAACGTTCGCGCCTGGCCTGGCCACGAATCAAGGATCACCAGGTTGCCTTCGGCGGCGCCCTCGATGATGTTGCCCAGGTTGTCCACCAACGCCGGCACCACGCCGAAGAACGGACGTGCCGCCGAACCTGGCTTGAGCGCGTGAGCGCCCGGCAACGGGCTCATCAGGGTCGCGCCGGTTTCGGTTTGCCACCAGGTGTCGACGATCGGGCAACGGGATTGGCCGACATTCTTGTAATACCAGTCCCACGCTTCCGGGTTGATCGGCTCACCTACCGAACCGAGCAAGCGCAGACTGCTACCGTCAGCCCCTTCGCAGGCGGCGGTGCCGGACGCCATCATGGCGCGGATCGCGGTTGGCGCGGTGTAGAGGATATTGACCTTGTGCTTGTCGACGATCTTGGCCACCCGGGTAATGTCCGGATAGTTCGGCACGCCTTCGAACAACAGGGTAGTCGCACCATTGGCCAGTGGGCCGTAGACAATATAAGTGTGGCCGGTGACCCAGCCGACGTCGGCGGTGCACCAGTAGATTTCTCCCGGGCGGTAGTCGAACACGCGCTCGTGGGTCAGGGCTGCGTAGAGCAGATAGCCGCCAGTGGTGTGCTGCACGCCCTTCGGCTTACCGGTGGAACCCGAGGTGTAGAGGATGAACAACGCTTCTTCGGCGCCCATCTCTTTCGGCGCACACACGGTGCCCGCCACCTTCATCAGGTCTTCGTACCAGATGTCGCGATGCTGGTTCCACTTGATCGCGCCATTGGTGCGCTTGCACACAATGACCTTCTGGATACTGCTGGTTTCCGGGTTGGTCAGGGCGTCGTCGACGTTGGCCTTCAGGGGAATCTTCTTACCCGCGCGAATGCCTTCGTCGGCAGTAATCACCACCTTCGACCGACAGTCGATGATGCGACCGGCCAAGGCTTCAGGGGAGAAACCGCCGAACACCACGGAGTGAATCGCACCGATGCGGGTACAAGCCAACATGGCGACCACGGCTTCGGGGATCATCGGCATATAGATAGTCACCACGTCGCCGCGATGCACATCCTGGCCGCGCAGGGCGTTGGCGAACTTGCAGACTTCTTCATGCAGCTCGCGGTAGGTGATGGTGCGGCTTTCGGAAGGGTCATCGCCTTCCCAGATGATGGCCGCTTGGTCGCCACGCTCGGCGAGGTGACGATCCAGGCAGTTATAGGAAACGTTCAGGGTGCCATCGGCAAACCATTTGATGTCGACATGGTGGTCGTCGAAAGAGGTCTGCTTCACCGCGGTGAAAGGCTTGACCCAGTCAAGGCGCTTGGCTTGTTCGCGCCAGAAGCCATCGGGGTTGACCACCGACTGCTGGTACATGGCCTTGTAGGTCGCCTCGTCGGTCAGCGTGTTGGCTGCTACTTCGGGGCGAACGGGGTACAGGGAAGCCGCACTCATCTTTCTTACCTCGGTGACAATAGTTGTTTTTGTAGGCCCCGTTGTAGCCGGGGCGCCCCCATAGAACCATTCGACGATGGTAGTAACAAGCCCCTACAAACTGCCCTGCTTTGTCCGTATGCCCCTCTGGCCCAAGGCCTGCGGGGCTTTGCCAGTGCATGAAAAAAGCTTTACCACGGGATTGTTACAAAAACCGCCAATAGTGTTTATCAAAAGCACGGGTATATGAATATAACCCTCAAGCCTAAAATCACTTCCGCCAACAAGGCACTGTGATTAACAACGCAACAGCCCCCACGAAGGCAACGTTAATCCGAACTTTCCAATCCTAAGTTACACACGCGGCCTCACAAGGGCCCCGTGACCCCACTCGACCTAAATAAGGTAAATAGAGAAATGAAAGCTTTAGTAGTTATGGCCCTCAGCAGCTTGTGCGCCACCGCCGCCCTGGCCGATGAGGCCCCGACTGAGCTTGCCGGCAAGAACATCCCCGTTGTTGAGGAATACACTTACAGCACCCACCTGGACGTCGCCAAAGTACTGTCCATGAGTGAGATTCCGGAAGTTTGCCAAGTTGTACCAGTACAAATGGAATATGAAGACTCACAAGGTCAGCGGCATATTCTGAAGTATCAGGTGATGGGCAACGGTTGTTCCAACGGCTAATAATTTCTCAAGTTCGATTTAAACCCGGATCTTGGTCGCCGCAAGAAATCGTTCTTGCGGCCAAGAACCCATCCCGACCACACCCCAACTCAAATGTGGGAGCTGGCTTGCCTGCGATGGCGATTTCAGCCTTACACACCTTCAATAACCCTCCACATCCCCGCCGCCGCCAGTTCTACAAAAACTCTCCCGCCGCCCGTCAAAAATCTCCACCCCCAGCAAAGCCTTATAAACCCGCCCTTTGGCCGAAAACCACGCCATTTTGGCGCACCATCGTGACCATCCGCCGCAACACAAACCCGAATTTTTCCCTATAATGCGCGGGTAAATCGGGCCTGTAATATCCCTTTACACTGGGATGAAGAGCCAGACCTGAGGCCCCGCTGGAGCATGTACCTGTCGCTCCGCCCCTCAGCCTCAAGCAGACCACCCGTTACCCAATTCCGTTTAATGCCTGCGCGAGCTGTTGCAACAAACGATTCCTTAAGATCCACCGCGGCCTCAGGGCCGTGTGAACACCCAACCATCCGGTTTCACACGGGCACCTTTGAGCCCTCACGCAGGAGACGACACGTCATGCTGAGCTGGGACGAATTCGACAAAGAAGAAGAAGGCGAAGTAGCTGCCAAAGGCGCCAACGCCGGCCACGCCACCGAAGCCAACATGGACCGCCTCGACGGTGCCGGCGCTGCGGCCGCCATCGAAGCCCGCGCCGTCACCGCCAATGACTCCGCCGCCATCGTGCGCGCCAAGGCCGCCCTCGACAAACTCGACATCGCCGAAGGCCTCGCCGAGCTGGAAGGCGCCTCTGCCCGCGTCGCCGTTGACGAAAAACGCATGATCAACTGCCGCGCCGACCTCAACCAACTCGTGCCGTTCAAGTACGACTGGGCCTGGCAGAAGTACCTCGACGGCTGCGCCAACCACTGGATGCCGCAAGAGGTCAACATGACCGCCGACATCGCCCTGTGGAAAAACCCCGAAGGCCTGACCGACGACGAACGCCGCATCGTCATGCGTAACCTCGGCTTCTTCTCCACCGCCGACTCGCTGGTCGCCAACAACCTGGTGCTGGCCGTGTACCGCCTGATCACCAACCCGGAGTGCCGCCAGTACATCCTGCGCCAGGCTTTCGAAGAGGCGATCCACACCCACGCCTACCAGTACTGCATCGAATCGCTGGCCATGGATGAAGGCGAGATCTTCAACATGTACCACGAGATCCCATCGGTCGCTAAGAAAGCGGCGTGGGGCCTGAAGTACACCCGCTCGATCTCCGATCCGAAGTTCGAAACCGGCACCGTCGAAACCGACAAAGAACTGCTGCGCAACCTCGTCGCCTACTACTGCGTCCTGGAAGGCATCTTCTTCTACTGCGGCTTCACCCAGATCCTGTCCATGGGCCGTCGCAACAAAATGACCGGCGTGGCCGAGCAGTTCCAATACATCCTGCGCGATGAGTCGATGCACCTGAACTTCGGTATCGACGTGATCAACCAGATCAAAATCGAAAACCCACACCTGTGGGATGCCGAGATGAAGGAAGAAGCGACCCAGATGATCCTGCAAGGGACGCAGCTGGAGATCGAATACGCGCGTGACACCATGCCGCGCGGCGTACTCGGCATGAACGCGGCGATGATGGAGGACTACCTCAAATTCATCGCCAACCGTCGCCTGTCGCAGATTGGCTTGAAGGAAGAGTACCCAGGCACGACTAACCCGTTCCCGTGGATGAGCGAGATCATGGACTTGAAGAAAGAGAAGAATTTCTTTGAGACTCGTGTGATCGAGTACCAGACTGGCGGCGCGTTGAGCTGGGATTGATTCCCAAGCCAAGCAACATGAATAAGCCCTGACTCGTTCAGGGCTTTTTTATACACGGTGATTTACCATTTATTGAAGCGCATGGCATCAAGCACCTTGCCCAGAAGGGTTCGGATCGCACCAGCAATGCTGTAGCCTTGTGCCCCAATTGCCATCAGCGTTGCCATCGGTCGACTGACAGGGAGGCTTTCACCGCTGGTCTTTACTCGAAAATCGAAAGATTGATACCGGAGTAAACGACCACTGTCACCGCTGATGCTTCAACAGAATTATTAGATAGGACCGAGGCCAACCCGTGAACCCAGACATGCTCGAAGCCGGCCCCGCTGACGCCAAAGTACTTTCCGTCTTTGACTTCGACGGCACCCTGACCCACCACGACAGTTTCGTGCCGTTCCTCAAGTTTGCCTTTGGCCCTGGCGAGTTCTATGGCCGGATGGTGAAGCTGGCGGTACCTGGGTTGCGTTTTCTGGTGCGGCAGATCAGCCGGGATGAGTTGAAGGCGCAGTTGATCCGTACCTTTATGACCGGTGTGGAGAAAGCGTGGGTTCAGCAGCAGGCGGAGGTGTATTGCCAGCGCTATTGGAACAAGCTGATGCGTCCCACTGGCTTGCAGTCGGTGGCGGATGAGGTGAAGTCCGGGGCCGTGGTGACGCTGTGTTCGGCGTCACCGGCGTTGGTGTTGCAGCCGTTTGCGAATCGGCTGGGGATCAAGTTGATCGGCACCGAGCTTGAGGTGGTCGACGGGGTGCTGACCGGCAAGCTGACCGGAAATAATTGCCGGTGTGAGAACAAGGTGCTGCGGCTTGAAGCGGTGTATGGGGACCTGGGGGAGTACCGGCTCCGGGCCTGGGGCGATACGCGTGGGGATCGGGAGTTATTGGCGGCGGCGCAGGATGCACATTTTCGGCATTTTCATGCGAAGAAGAAGCGGGTTCGGTTGCAGCGGTGATGCAGGGGATGGGGTTGGCAGGGATATCGAGTCGATCCCTTCGCAGCCTCGCTGGGGCTCGACAGCTCCCACATTTGATCTCTGTTGCTCGGGGAATCGGCGTTTGCCTTGAGCGTTATGTCGTGGCTTTGAGGTCTACGCCCAGCGCAGTGGTGAAGGCTTTTACCATTGGGCTGCGCGGGGCGTTGTGGCGCAGGATGAGGTTGAAGGCGGTGCTGAGGTGAACCTGTTCCGGGCACAGTGCGCGTAAGCGCCCTTCCCTTACCAAGGGGGTGGCGTAGTGCTCCGGCAGGAAACCGAGGAAGCGGCCGGTGAGGATAAGGATCGCGACGGCCTCGACTTGCGACGCCGAGGCGGACTGGCTGTCGTAGGTGACGAAGTTGGCCTTGTCGCGATGGATCGCATAGCGATGGTTCACCACTTCGTACTGGCGCAACACTTCTGGCGTGATGTCACTCGCATTGAACAGTGGATGTCCTACTGCGCAGTAGGCGTGGGCCTTTTCTTCGTACAAGGGGAAATAGTCGAATTCTTCACGGCGCTGGTACACCGGCACGATGCCGACGATCAGCCGCCCTTCCACCACGCCACGTTCAACTTCGTCCAATTGCGAGGCATGTAGGCGCAATCTAATTTTCGGCGACTCGCTATGTAATTTCCCCAACGCAGTAATCAACGGGGAATTAACGTCGGACACGGTGTTATCGATAACCCCCACACTAAGGTCACCGATCAATTCATTTTGTGCCGAACTAAGCTTGTCGCGAAAACTGTCCACCGAGGTGAATAACTCGATGGAAGCCTGATACACCAGCTTGCCTTCTTCGGTCAGCCCAAACCCTTCCCTACCCCTTGTGCACAGGCGCATGCCGATACGGATTTCCAAGTCGGAGATTTGTTTGCTGATGGCCGCCAGGCCCACGTTCAGCTCATTTTGCGCAGCGCTGAAGCCTCCTGCTTCGACCACGGCCATGAACACGCGCAGCAATTTAAAGTCCAGCCCGCTCAGTTGCAGGGGCGGTCGTGTGCCGGGTTTTGGCGGTATGTTTCCAGAAGTGGAAAGTGGGGTTTCCATAATACGCGTTGACCTCAAGTGCCATATTCAACAGGCTTCAACCCAATCCTTGAACATAGCCAGGCGGCGATAATGAACATAAACATCCGCCCTTGGCAACCTTGAATACGGCGCGTCAGACGCTGATTCAGTCTAGTTGAAAACTTATTTTTACTGCCTCCGACTCTTCTAAAAACAAGCGTGAGGAATACCCATGTCCCAGCCCACCGACCGCCTTTGGGGCGCTCGTTTCAAGACCGGTCCGTCTGCTGCATTGGCCGCGCTGTCCCGTTGCCCTGAGCGCTATTTTCGCCTGACGCCCTACGACCTGGCCGGCTCCCGCGCCCATGCGCGAGAGTTGCAGCGCGCCGGCTTGCTGGATGAGTCGGAGGCCCTGCGCACGCTGGAAGCCCTGGACGAGATCGGTGCGGACTTCGCTGCCGGCCACCTGCATCCGACATTGGATGATGAGGATGTGCACACCTTCATCGAACGCGTATTGACCGAGCGTCTCGGCGCCTTGGGCGGCAAGCTGCGCGCCGGGCGTTCGCGTAATGACCAGACGGCCAATGATCTGCGTCTTTTCCTGCGGGACCACGCACGTACCATCACCACTGAGGTGTTGGGTCTACAGCAGGCGTTGGTGGAACAGGCGGAGCAACACGTGGAGAGCATCTGCCCAGGTTTCACGCACTTGCAGCAAGCCCAACCGATTGTGTTTGCCCACCACTTGCTGGCGCATGCCCAATCGATGTTGCGGGATGTGCAGCGCCTCGTGGATTGGGATGCGCGTACGGCGTTGTCGCCGTTGGGTGCTGCCGCGATGGCAGGTTCCGCGATTGCGCGTCAGCCAGAGCACTCAGCCAAGGAAATGGGCTACACCGGGCCGTGCGAAAACTCCATCGACGCCGTCGCCAGCCGTGACCATGTGGCGGAGTTCCTGTTTGTGGCGGGCATGCTCGGGGTGAATATTTCGCGTCTGTCCGAAGAATTTTGCCTGTGGTCCTCACGCCAATTTCGCTGGGTGGTGTTGGACGATGCCTACGCCACCGGCAGCTCGATCATGCCGCAGAAAAAGAACCCGGATATTGCCGAATTGGCGCGGGGCAAGGCTGGGCGGTTGATTGGCAACCTGACGGGGTTGATGTCCACGCTCAAATCGCTGCCGCTGTCATACAACCGCGATTTGAGTGAAGACAAGCATAGCGTGCTGGACAGTGTGGACACCCTGCTGCTGGTGCTGCCGGCGATGGCCGGGATGGTGGCGACCATGAAGGTGCAGGTGGAAGAGCTGCGGCGTCAGGCGCCGATGGGCTTTACCTTGGCGACTGAGGTGGCGGATTGGTTGGCGACCCGTGGTGTGCCATTCAAGGAAGCCCATGAGATTACCGGCGCCTTGGTGCAGGCCTGTGAGAAGCATGAGATTGAGTTGTGGGAAGCCTCGCCGGCGATGTTGGCGGAGGTGGATGCACGGTTGCTGCCTGAGGTGCGCGACTGCCTGACCCTGGAAGCGGCGATTGCGGCGCGCAGTGGGTGGGGTGGGACGGCGCCGGAACGGGTTCGGGAGCAGATTGGGCGGCTGAAAACAGCATTGGCAGCTCAGCAGGAATGGACAGAGAGTTACCAGGGATTTCGGATTTAAGCCTGTGGGTGATGGGGTGTCGGGTAAGGCGCTTTCGCAGGCAAGCCAGCTCCCACATTGGATCGGGTTTCAACAGGTAGACCGAATACAGCGGTAATCGATTTTTTGGAGATTCACCATGAACCAAACCCCGGCAGAACGCCTGGAAGCCGAGCGCAAGTTGTCCGAGAACCAGTTCGATATCACGCAGTACGAGCATGTGC
>NZ_JBOICG010000408.1:0-7861 GCF_050739995.1 Pseudomonas sp.
ACCTTGGCGCATGGAGGACTGTTCTTCCCCGAAGGCGGCTGGGTGCATCCACCCGCGCTGTGCCAGTGGCAATCCGGCCAGCCCGGGATCAGCGTGCTGGCCCACAACGATGTGCTCGACCTGCGTAACGTCGATGGGCAGTGGCAAGCCTGGGACGGTGAGCGTCTGCTGGCCAGCGCGCCGGTGGCGGTCCTGGCCGGTGCCGCTGACGTCCGACGCTTCGCCGACCTGCCGCTCAAGCGCATCCGTGGGCAGATCACCCGCCTGCCACAGACCGCCGAAAGCCAGGCCCTGGCCACGGTAGTCTGTGCCGAAGGGTATGTCGCCCCAGCACGACTGGGCGAGCACACCCTGGGCGCCAGCTTCGATTTCAACAACGAAGACCTCACGCCCACCGCCGCCGACCACGCCGGCAACCTGGCGATGCTCCAGGACATTTCCGCAGATCTGGCCCAACGCTTACAAACCGATACTACCGACCCGACCACCCTGCAAGGGCGCGCCGCTTTCCGCTGCACCAGCCCAGACTACCTGCCGATTGTCGGCCCACTGGCCGACAGTGCCGCCTTCGTCCAGGCCTACACGGCGCTGCGCAAGGATGCACGCAGTGTTCCTGACACGACCTGTCCCTGGCTCGATGGTTTGTATGTCAACAGCGGCCACGGCTCACGAGGCTTGATTACCGCGCCGCTGTCCGCAGAGTTGCTGGCGGCCTGGCTTGATAACGAACCACTGCCCCTGCCCCGCAGCGTGGCAGAAGCGTGCCACCCCAATCGGTTTGCCGTGCGTGGGTTGGTCCGCAGTAATGCCAACAAGGCCTAAGGCTTGAGGCACCGCCCCCAGAAAGGCAGTTCCACCTGGGACTTCCCTAGCCGTGGTGACAGTTCAGCCGCCCGGGCTTTGAACGCTGCGTCACCGCGGCCTCGTGGCTTATAACCGATTGTTCTAAAACTCCCACTATATCCCCGTGTCAGTTTCTGGGTACGCCCCCTTTGGGCGTATTGAGTGTTTCCCCTCCCCAACGGAAAAACCGGTAAGGAATTTATGTGCGGACTAGCTGGAGAATTACGTTTCGATGCTCAACCTGCCAACCTGGCTGCGATTGAGCGCATCACCCATCACCTGGCCCCTCGCGGCCCCGACGCCTGGGGCTTCCATGCCCAAGGCCCGATTGCCCTCGGTCACCGGCGCCTGAAAATCATGGACCTGTCGGACGGTTCGGCCCAACCGATGGTCGACGCCCAGTTGGGCCTGTCCCTGGCCTTCAACGGTGCCATCTACAATTTCCCGGAGCTGCGAGAAGAGCTGGAAGCCTTGGGCTACGCCTTCTATTCCGGTGGTGACACCGAAGTGTTGCTCAAGGGCTATCACGCCTGGGGCGAGGCGCTGCTGCCCAAGCTCAATGGCATGTTCGCTTTTGCCATCTGGGAGCGCGATGCCCAGCGCCTGTTCATCGCTCGTGACCGTCTGGGCGTGAAACCGTTATACCTGTCACGTACCGGTCAACGCCTGCGTTTCGCCTCAGCCCTGCCGGCGTTGCTTAAAGGCGGCGATATCAACCCGATCCTCGATCCGGTGGCGCTCAACCATTACCTGAACTTCCATGCCGTGGTGCCTGCACCGCGCACCCTGCTGGCAGGCATTGAAAAACTGCCACCGGCGAGCTGGATGCGCATCGACGCCAGCGGTAAGACCGAGCAGAAAACCTGGTGGACCCTGCCCTACGGCCCACATGAGGATGAACGCAACCTCACCCTGGAAGACTGGACCGACCGTGTACTCGACAGCACCCGCGAAGCCGTGGCAATCCGCCAACGTGCCGCCGTGGATGTCGGTGTGCTGCTCTCCGGCGGCGTCGATTCGAGCATGCTCGTCGGCCTGCTGCGCGAAGTCGGTGTAGAGGATCTATCGACCTTCTCCATCGGCTTCGAAGACGCCGGTGGCGAACGCGGTGACGAGTTCCAGTATTCAGACCTGATTGCCAAACACTACGGCACCCGTCACCACCAGTTGCGCATCGCCGAAAGCGAGATCATCGAACAACTGCCCGCCGCATTCCGCGCCATGAGCGAACCGATGGTCAGCCATGACTGCATCGCCTTCTACCTGCTGTCGCGGGAAGTGGCCAAGCATTGCAAGGTGGTACAGAGCGGCCAGGGCGCCGATGAGCTGTTCGCCGGGTACCACTGGTATCCGCAGGTAGACGGCGCCGCCGATCCGTATGCGGCTTATCGCGAGGCGTTTTTCGATCGCAGCTATGACGACTACGCCGCCACCGTCGCGCCTAAATGGCTGACCGCCAATGATGCCGCTGGCGATTTTGTGCGTGAGCATTTTGCAATGCCCGGCGCCGATGCCGCCGTGGACAAGGCCCTGCGCCTGGACAGCACGGTGATGTTGGTGGACGACCCGGTCAAACGCGTCGACAACATGACCATGGCCTGGGGCCTCGAAGCACGCACGCCGTTCCTCGACTATCGCCTGGTGGAACTGTCGGCTCGCGTGCCGGGCAAGTTCAAACTGCCCGATGGCGGCAAACAAGTGCTCAAAGAGGCCGCGCGCCGGGTCATCCCCAGCGAAGTCATCGACCGCAAGAAAGGCTACTTCCCAGTGCCGGGCCTCAAGCACTTGCAGGGCGACACCCTGAACTGGGTGCGTGAACTGCTGCTGGACCCGAGCCAGGATCGCGGCCTGTTCAACCCGGCCATGCTCGATCGCCTGCTCACCGACCCTCAGGGCCAACTGACTCCGCTGCGCGGCTCCAAACTGTGGCAACTGGCGGCGCTGAACCTGTGGCTCAGCGAACAAGGAATCTGATCGATGAAACCCCATGCAGCGGCTTACAGCCAACGTTTGCTGAAGGGCCAGGCACCGTCATATGAGCGCCTGCAAGCCCGACTGGCCGAAGATGGCAGCCCGCAGAATGCCGAACCGATTGCCGTGCATTGCGGTTGGGGCCGGTTGTTGATTGGCCACACCTTCCCCGATCCGGCCAGTCTGGCCGAGGAGCTGCTCAACGAACAGGCCGGGGAACGGGATATCGCTCTGTATGTGGCCGCGCCCCAACAGATCCTGGGGCTCGACCCGCAGCAACTGTTCCTCGACCCCTCCGACACCCTGCGCCTGTGGTTCAGTGACTACCGTCCGGCCACCCGTGTGTTTCGTGGTTTTCGCATCCGTCGCGTACAGACCGACGCCGATTGGCAGGCCGTTAACCAGCTCTACCAAGGGCGCAGCATGTTGCCGGTCGACGCCGAGCGCCTCACGCCCCGCCACCAAGGCGGCCCGGTGTATTGGCTGGCGGAAGACGAAGACAGCGGCGCGGTGATCGGCAGCGTGATGGGCCTTAATCACCAGAAAGCCTTTCATGACCCAGAGAACGGCAGCAGCCTGTGGTGCCTGGCGGTTGACCCGCAATGCACCCGCCCCGGTGTGGGCGAAGTGCTGGTGCGCCATTTGGTGGAACACTTCATGAGCCGTGGCCTGAGTTACCTGGACCTGTCGGTACTGCACGATAACCGCCAGGCCAAGAACCTCTACGCCAAGCTGGGTTTTCGTGCGCTGACCACCTTTGCCATCAAACACAAAAACGGTATCAACCAGCCGCTGTTTCTCGGCCCGGGCCCGCAGGCGGGGTTCAACCCGTATGCACGGATCATTGTCGAGGAAGCCCATCGACGTGGCATTGATGTACAGGTCGACGACGCCGATGCCGGGTTGTTCACCTTGAGTCACGGCGGGCGCCGCGTGCGCTGTCGCGAATCGTTGAGCGACCTGACCAGCGCCATCAGCATGACCTTGTGCCAGGACAAGAGCCTGACCCATAAGGTACTCAAGGCTGCCGGCTTACAGTTGCCGTCCCAGCAATTGGCGGGCAGTGCGGATGACAACCTGGAGTTTCTCGACGAGCACCAGCGCATCGTGGTCAAGCCGCTGGACGGCGAGCAAGGCCAGGGCGTGGCCGTGGACTTGCAGACCATCGAGGACGTGCAACAGGCCATCGAAGCAGCGCATCAGTTCGACAGCCGTGTGCTGTTGGAGAGCTTTCATGAAGGCCTGGACCTGCGCATCCTGGTGATCGGTTTTGAAGTGGTCGCCGCCGCGATCCGCCGCCCGGCTGAAGTCACCGGCGATGGCCATCACAGCATCCGAGCCTTGATCGAAGCCCAGAGCCGTCGCCGCCAGGCCGCCACCGATGGCGAAAGCAAAATTCCCCTTGATGACGAAACCGAGCGCACGCTCAAGGCTGCCGGCTACCGTTACGACAGCATTCTGCCCCGTGGCCAGACTCTGGCCGTGCGGCGCACCGCCAACCTGCACACCGGTGGTTGCCTGGAAGACGTCACCGCCATCCTGCACCCCACGTTGGTGGACGCCGCCATCCGCGCCGCCCGCGCCCTGGACATTCCCATGGTCGGCCTGGACTTGATGGTGCCCGCTGCAGACCAGCCCGAGTACGTCTTTATCGAAGCCAATGAACGGGCTGGCCTGGCCAATCATGAGCCGCAACCCACTGCAGAAAAGTTTGTGGACTTGTTGTTTCCCCATAGTTAGCTGAGTGCTTGAGAGGTGGGTTGCCTGCACCGCCGCCATCGCGGGCAAGCCCGCTCCCACAGGTTGACCGCATTCCACTGTGGGAGCGGGCTTGCCCGCGATGAGGCCCTTGAAGGCACCCTCCCCCTTGACGCCAACAGGAGTCTTTATGAGCCAAACCATTCCCGAACCGGATCTGAACTACCTGCAAAAAGTCCTGCTGGAAATGCTCGCCATTCCCAGCCCCACCGGATTCACCGACACCATCGTGCGCTACGTCGCCGAGCGTCTGGAAGAACTGGGCATCCCCTTCGAAATGACCCGGCGCGGCACCATCCGCGCCACTCTCAAGGGCCAGAAGAACAGCCCCGACCGTGCCGTATCCGCGCACCTGGACACCATTGGCGCCGCCGTGCGGGCGATCAAGGACAACGGTCGCTTGAGCCTGGCACCGGTGGGTTGTTGGTCGAGCCGTTTTGCCGAAGGCAGCCGGGTCAGCCTGTTCACCGACAACGGCGTGATCCGAGGCAGTGTGTTGCCCCTGATGGCCTCCGGGCATGCGTTCAACACGGCGGTGGATGAAATGCCAGTGAGTTGGGACCATGTGGAACTGCGCCTGGACGCCTACTGCGCCACCCGCGCCGACTGCGACTCCCTGGGCATCAGCGTGGGCGACTATGTGGCGTTCGACCCTTTGCCCGAGTTCACCGAAAGCGGGCACATCAGCGCCCGTCACCTCGACGATAAAGCCGGTGTCGCCGCCCTGCTCGCCGCGCTCAAGGCCATCGTCGACAGTGGCGAGCCCTTGTTGATCGACTGTCACCCGTTGTTCACCATCACCGAAGAAACCGGCAGTGGCGCAGCGGCTGCCCTGCCGTGGGATGTCAGTGAGTTCGTGGGGATCGATATCGCGCCGGTCGCGCCAGGCCAACACTCCAGCGAGCATGCCGTGAGCGTGGCGATGCAGGATTCCGGCGGGCCATATGACTATCACTTGTCACGCCACCTGCTGCGCCTGGCCTCGGATAACGACCTGCCGGTGCGTCGCGACCTGTTCCGCTATTACTTCAGCGATGCCCACTCGGCCGTCACCGCCGGCCACGACATCCGCACTGCGCTACTGGCATTCGGTTGTGATGCCACCCACGGCTACGAACGCACCCACATCGACAGCCTGGCGGCCCTCAGTCGCCTGCTGGGCGCGTACATTCTCAGCCCGCCAGTATTCGCCAGCGATGCACAACCGGCCCAGGGTTCACTGGACAGGTTCAGCCATCAGTTGGAGCACGAGACGCAAATGGAGAGCGACACCCGTGTGCCGTCCGTGGACAGCCTGGTCGGCCACAAGTCCTGACGCTGGCAACTGCTGGTAACAAGGGCCTCGGCGCAGTAGGATCGCCGGGACCCATTACCCGAGGCTTGTATGCTGATTCCCTACGACGCACTTGAAGTCGACACCCTGACGCGGCTCATCGAAGACTTCGTCACCCGCGACGGCACCGACAATGGCGACGACACGCCCCTGGAAACCCGCGTACTGCGCGTGCGCCAGGCGCTGACCAAGGGCCAGGCCTTGATCGTATTCGACCCAGAAAGCGAACAATGCCAGTTGATGCTCAAGCATGACGTGCCCAAGCATCTGTTCGACTGACTGAGTTTCAGGGGGTGGTGGCGGTGCGGGGTTGGGCGGCTTGGCGTTCGAGGATCTTCTGATACACCTCGGCACGGTGAACGTTGACGCCCACCGGTGCCGCGATGCCAAATTTCACTTGGGTACCGTTCAACTCGAGGATATGCACGGCGATATCATCGCCGATGGAGATGATTTCGCCTATGGAGCGACTTAAGACCAGCATGGCGGTTGTCCTTTTAAAGTGACAGGACCTTGACCATGCGCGCTTGAAGTGGACCCAGCAATGGCTTGCGATCAAATCAGGCACCACCTACATCAATAGGTAATTTGCCTGACAGACCGCCCCCCCCCCGATCACCCCTTAATGGCTTGCGCCTTGGCCCGCATCTTGTCAGCCATCACTGTCATTTCGTCATACAGCAGCTGCGGGTTTTTCTGCTTCAATGCCCAGGCCATCCGCCCCTGCTCATGGGGCAAAATCATGAATTCACCTTCGGCGACGCGCTGATAGATGTAATCAGCGATATCCGCCGCCGAGATCGGCGAGCTTTCCAGCAACTTGCCCACCTGCGCTTTCATCGCCGGGGTCGGCCCACGGAAAGAGTCGAGCAGGTTGGTCTGGAAAAACGACGGGCACACGACATGCACGCCGACTTCCTGTTGCTTGAGCTCCACCAGCAAACTTTCCGACAGTGCCACCACGCCGGCCTTGGCCACGTTGTAGTTGCTCATCGCCGGCCCTTGCATCAACGCCGCCATCGAGGCGATGTTGATGATCCGGCCCTTGCTCTTCTCGAGCAGCGGCAGGAACGCCTTGCAGCCCTTGACCACGCCCATCAGGTTGATTGCTATCTGCCAGTCCCAGTCTTCCAGGGACAACTCAGCGAAGAAGCCGCCCGATGCAACGCCGGCATTATTGACGATCACATCGATGCCACCGAGCTTCACCTCACACGCCTGGGCGAAAGCCGTGAGCTGGCTGTAGTCACGCACATCACAACGCTGGGTGAACCCATCACCACCGGCTTCACGCACCAGCTTGAGGGTTTCCTGCAAGCCGGGCTCGCTGACATCCGACAAGGCCAACTGCCAGCCTTCACGGGCCCAGCGCAGAGCGATTTCACGACCCAGCCCGGACCCGGCGCCGGTGATCATCATGCGATTTTGCATAGAGAAGTTGCCTTGTGGTTCACGAAAGAAGTGCCCGGCAGTGTAGCGAAGGTTTTTCCTGTACCCACGTACCATCCAGTTGATGAATGCCTCGGGCAAACCGGCGACCGGGTACGAGGCTGGCCTATAGCGTAAGTTCAATATTTCTCAACTAGGTTTGCTTATTTGCGAACGAATTAAAAGAAATAAGCAAGTTTGCGAAATACTTTAAAGAAACATTGAATTCCCCCTGAAACAGCGGAGTCGGAGTTATTAAGGCGTCCGTAAAAACGGGCGGGTCTACCCTTAAATGACTGGTCTTTATTCAAGGCCTATAAGGAAGAAAACATGAGCCTCATTCTGATCATTATCCTGATCCTGCTGTTGGTCGGCGGCCTGCCGGTATTCCCACACTCGCGTAATTGGGGTTATGGCCCATCGGGCATCCTGGGCGTAGTGCTGGTGGTTCTACTGGTGCTGCTGTTACTCGGTCGGATATAAACGCCGGGCAAAAAAAGAGGCCTCATATAGAGGCCTCTTTTGTAT
>NZ_JBOICG010000409.1:0-3833 GCF_050739995.1 Pseudomonas sp.
ACGAATGGTCGCCGCCACCTTGCGTAACGCCTCGTCGCCTTCCAGGTGGCCGAAACTGTCGTTGTAGGTCTTGAAGAAGTCCACGTCGATCATCAGTAGCGAGAGCTGGGTCTGGTCACGCATGGCACGGCGCCACTCCAGTTCCAGGTACTCGTCGAAGTGACGACGATTGGACAGCCCGGTGAGACCGTCGGAGTTCATCAGGCGTTGCAGCACCAGGTTTGTGTCCAGCAGTTGCTGCTGGCTGACCCGCAGCGCACGGTAGGCTGCGTCCCGTTGCAACAACGTCATATAGGAGCGCGAGTGATAACGAATGCGCGCCACCAGTTCGATGTTGTCCGGCAACTTCACCAGGTAATCGTTGGCTCCAGCGGCAAAGGCGGCGCTTTTGATCAGCGGGTCTTCCTTGGTGGACAGCACGATAATCGGGATATTCGCCGTGGCCGGGTGATTGCGGTATTCGCGCACCAGGGTCAGGCCGTCCAGGCCCGGCATGACCAAGTCTTGCAGAATCACCGTTGGCTTGATGCGAATGGCCTGGGCAATCGCCTGGTGCGGGTCGGCGCAAAAGTGGAAGTCGATGTTTTCTTCGTGGGCCAGGCCGCGCCGCACGGCTTCGCCGATCATCGCTTGGTCGTCGACCAGCAACACCATGGCGGCATTTTCGTCGGTCTTGAAGTCGTCGAGCTGTAAATCATTCATGTGCAGTCACCTGAATTACTACCTGCAAGCGAGCACCACGGGAGGTCTTGATCATTTTGCAAAGACCTCCAGCAATCGGGGCGCAATTCTATCCAATGGGCGAATTTCAACAGCGGCGTCAATCGACGCCGCCGCTTTGGGCATGCCATACACCGCCGAACTCTGTTGGTCCTGGGCGATGGTCAAATATCCTTGTTCACGCAGTAACTTGAGGCCCTGGGCGCCATCGCGCCCCATGCCGGTCAGCAATACGCCAACGGCATCACCGTTCCAGTGGCTGGCGACGCTCTCGAAAAACACATCGATGGAAGGCCGGTAAATCTCGTTCACCGGCTCGGCGGTATAGGCCAACGTGCCGTTTTTCAACAGCCGGATGTGATGGTTGGTACCCGCCAGCAATACCACGCCGCTTTGTGGCGGCTCGCCTTCACGGGCCAGGCGCACCGGCAGGCCGGATGCACTGCTCAGCCACTCGGCCATGCCGGCGGCGAACACTTGATCCACATGCTGCACCAGCACAATGGCGGCGGGAAAGTCCCGTGGCAAGCCCTTGAGCAGGATTTCCAGGGCCGCCGGCCCACCCGCCGACGAGCCGATGGCCACCAGGCTCTGGCGCTTGCCGATGACGCGCGGGGGCGCGGTTTCGGCACGCACGCGGCTGCCGCGCTGACCCATCAACCAGCCAATGTTAAGGATCTTGCGCAGCAACGGTGCCGCCGCATCCTTGGGGTTGCCTACGCCCAGCGCCGGTGTATCCACCACATCCAGGGCGCCATGGCCCATGGCTTCGAACACACGGCTGACATTGGCCTGGCGGTCCACCGTGACGATCACGATCGGGCACGGCGTCTCGGCCATGATCTGCCGGGTGGCCTCCACACCGTCCATCACCGGCATGATCAGGTCCATCAGGATCAGGTCCGGGGTCAGTTCGGCGCAGCGTTGCACGGCTTCCAGGCCATTGCTGGCCACCCACACCACTTCGTGGGCGGGCTCGAAACTCAACGCACGACGCAGCGCCTCCACGGCCAGGGGCATGTCATTGACGATCGCAATCCTCATGCCCGGGCACCTCCAATCAGTTCAACCACGGCGTCGAGCAAGGCGTCATCGTGGAAACTGGCTTTGGCTAAATAATAGTCGGCGCCAGCGTCCAGTCCACGGCGCCGATCTTCTTCGCGATCCTTGTACGAGACCACCATCACCGGCAACGATTGCAGGCGACTGTCACGGCGCAAGAGTGTGACCAATTCAATACCGTCCATGCGAGGCATATCAATGTCAGTGATAAGCAGGTCAAAGTCTTCGGAACGCAGCGCGTTCCAGCCATCCATGCCATCGACCGCGACGGCCACTTCATAACCCCTGTTGAGTAACAACTTGCGTTGCAACTCACGCACGGTCAGCGAGTCGTCCACCACCAGCACCCGTTTACGCGGGGCTTCGGTAGCCTGCTGGCTGCGTCTTGCGATGCGCTCCAAGCGCCCGGTGTTGAGCAGTTTGTCCACCGAACGCAGCATGTCCTCAACGTCAACGATCAACACCACCGAGCCGTCATCGAGCAAGGCGCCGGCGGAGATGTCCTGGACCTTGCCCAGGCGATCATCCAGCGGCAACACCACCAACGTGCGCTCGCCGATAAAACGCTCTACCGCAATGCCGTACACCGCATCGCGTTCGCGTATCACCACGACTTTCAATGTTTCGTCATTGTTTTGCGCCGTCGGGCGCTGCAACAACTGGCTGGCAGCGACCAGGCCGACATGCCGGCCCTCGTGCCAGAAATGCTGGCGACCTTCCAGCTGGACGATGTCATCCGGCGCCAGGTCGCACATGCGCTCAATATGCGCCAGCGGGAAGGCGTAGGCTTCGTCGCCGACCTCCACCACCAGGCTGCGCACCACCGACAGGGTCAACGGCACTTCCAAGTGGAAGCGACTGCCCTGCCCCGCCGTTTGCTCCAGCACCACCGCGCCGCGCAATTGCCGGACCATATGCTGCACCGCATCCAGACCGACGCCGCGCCCGGACACTTCGGTGACTTTGTCGCGCAGGCTGAAACCCGGCAGGAACAGGAACGTCAGCAGCTCCTCCTCGCTCAAGCGCAGAGCGGTTTCCAGCGGCGACAGGTGCCGGTCGACGATCGTGCCACGCAGGCGCTCAAGGTCGACGCCACTCCCGTCATCGCTCAATTCCAGCACCAGCAAGCCCGCCTGATGGGAAGCACGCAGGCGAATCAGTCCTTCAGCCGGTTTACCCGCCAGAATCCGCTGCTCGGGCATTTCGATACCATGATCGACGGCATTACGTAGCAAATGGGTGAGCGGCGCCTCGAGCTTTTCCAACACATCGCGGTCGACCTGGGTTTTTTCGCCCTCGATCTCCAGGCGCACCTGCTTGCCGAGGCTGCGGCCGAGGTCCCGGACCATGCGCACCTGGCCGGCCAGTACATCGGCAAATGGCCGCATGCGGCAGGCCAGCGCCGTGTCGTAAAGCACCTGGGCGCGCTGCCCGGCCTGCCAGCCAAACTCATCCAGTTCGGCGGTTTTTTCCGCCAGCAGGGCCTGGGCTTCGCTCAGCAAGCGGCGAGTGTCAGCCAGGGCTTCCTGGGCTTCGAGATTCAAATCCAAGGCCCTGAGTTGGCCGTCCAGCGCATCCAATGCTCGCGCGCTGTTGCTCTGAATACGCTTGAGGCGCTGCATGCTCGCCAGGTAAGGCTTGAGCCGCTGGGTTTCCACCAGGGATTTGCTGGACAGGTCCAACAGGCTGTTCAAGCGCTCGGCGGTGACGCGCAACACGCGCTCGCCACCTTCGGTCATGGGCTTGCTCTGACGCGGTGGCGTGGGCATGACCGACGGCGCGGGCTCGGGTTCAGGCTCAGGGGGCAACGCTTCAACCACCGGCGCCGGAGCAGGTTCGGACAGTGGAGGTGGCGCGGCCTTGGCAATCGGTTGCGACGGGTCCAGCAGCCGCTCCATCAACGCCACATAGGCGTCTATATCCGCCGAACCTACGTCATTGCCAGGCGTGGCGATGCGCATCAGCAAGTCGGTACCCTGCAGCAGCGCGTCGATATGTTCGGGTTGTAGGTACAGGCGGTTTTCCTGGGCGCTGACCAGGCAATCCTCCAT
>NZ_JBOICG010000410.1:0-6480 GCF_050739995.1 Pseudomonas sp.
CCCCTGGGCGCCTTTGCAATCATCGGCGCGGCCGCCTTCCTGGCCGCCAGCATGAGCATGCCACTCACGGCGATTGTGCTGGTGGCGGAGTTCACCCGTATCGAGCATGACTTCCTGGTGCCGATCATCCTCGCCGTGGTGGGTTCGATGTGCGTGAGCAAGCTGTGCCAACACAGGGAAAACGCTGGAAAAAAGCCGGCCTAAGCGCCATCCTTCGCGCTTTAAGCTGCCCATCAGCGGCGCACGACGTTTAAAGGATATGCCCATGCACGCCCAACCCCTGGCCCCTGCCGATTTCGAATTCATCGAAGACACCCTGCTCAAGTACGGCGACGATCATTCGGTGCTGAACCTGGCCGAACTCGACGGTTACTTCACCGCGCTGGTCTCCAGCCCCGCGCAAGTGGACGTCGGCGAATGGTTCCCGGCGATCTGGGGTGGGCAGAACCCGGACTGGGAAAGCGTGGACGAAGCCCAGCGCTTCCTGGACCTGTGCGTACGCCACATGAATACCCTGGCGGCGCAACTGGCGACCGATGCCCAAGCGTTCAAGGCGCGTTTCGATGACACCGAACACCAGGGCCAGGTCGTCACGCTGGCCGAAGAATGGTGCTTTGGTTACATCCGCGGTGCGGCCATTGGCAACTGGCCGGAACTGCCCGCCGAACAGGCCGCACAGTTGGAAAAGATTTCCTGGTGCGCCGAGCAGGACAACTTCGAATTGCCGGCAGACCTGGATGTAGGCGCCCATCAACAGCGGGTCCGTGACATCGAACCCGCTGCACGGGCGCTACATGATTACTGGTTGGCCAAGCGTTAACCGGGCTTACTTGAAGTCCAGGTCAAACGCCTGGTAGAACGCATTACCGGTGTTGGCGACGATCCACATCAGTACCACCACGTGCCGGCCCTTCTTGCCCTTGGGCAGCGTTACCTGATGCTCGACCTTGGCTTTCAGTTCGTCGGCATGCTGGTAGTACGGCACTTGGGTGTAGAAGTCCTCAAAAAACGGTTTGGCTTCCAACTGAGCGCGGCTGATGCGCTGTTTCGGGTCCCAGCCATCCTTGGTGATAAGCCAGCGGTAGCCACGGGTGACGTGGGCGGCGGTGTATTCCCACTGCACCTTGAAGACCTGGCCGGCCTCGACATTCAACAATGGCCAGGTAAACGGCGTGTTGAGCTTCTTGCTCATTTCTTCGTCGGTGAAGTTGATGCAGTCGCGATCGTCGGTTTTACCGCCGCTGAGGATGTGCCCATCGGCAGGCGGCGTGACGCTTTGGTCATCGGTCTGATAAGGCGCGGGGAACGGCCCGGCGGTGAGTGCAGGAAAGTTTTTACCGCCTTCCATTTCATTGACTTGCCAGTTGCCCAGCAGCCCGCGCTCCACAGCGACAGAGCCACGGCTGGCCGGGGTCACGACGCGACCATGTCTGAGTTGAGTCTGGGGTTTGTTCATTTCAGTCACTCCTTGATTGAAAACGCCCCGGAATGGGGAGCGGCCTGAACTTACCCCATCACCCCATCTTGTCCAGCGAGCCACTGCGTAGGAAAACTTACACACCTCCTGCATTTCATTGAGCGCACGCATTTGTCCTGCCCCTGGTTTGGGCGTACGCCTACCTTGCCAGGGGCAAACCACCTACAGGTATTGTCCTGCAACGGCACCTAGCTGTTGAGGATCATCTCGAACCCACCATAAATCATGCGTTGCCCGTCAAAAGGCATCGGATTGGCCCCGTTTTGCATGCGCGGGTCTTCCATCACCTTGCGCATGCCGACATCCCGTACCTGGCGCGAGGGCCAGACGATCCAGGAAAACACCACGGTTTCGTCGTCCTTGAGTTTCACGGCCATGGGCAGCGACGTCACCTTGCCTTCGGGCACGTCATCGCCCCAGCACTCGACGACATTCAGCGCACCGTGCGCCTTGAACACCACGGCGGCCGCCTTGGCATGCTGGATAAACGCTTCACGCTTGGCGGTCGGCACCGCGATCACACAACCATCGACGTAAGACATGTTCACTCTCCTCATGGGAATAGACTGGGTAGGTACCGCTACCGATAGTCGAATGAACCCACCGAGAATCGACAACCCTGCGCAAATTACCGACCGGCGGCGTTCCCCGCTCGACAAGCACGGCGTCTATGCCCGATTATTCGGGTCCGCCCGTCGGCCACTCCGTGCCACCTTGCCTTGATCAGGAGCCTCGTACCTTGAGTTCGCAGAAAACCGTGACCGTAACACCGCCCAACTTCCCCCTGAACGGCAAGGTCGCGCCCCCCGGCTCCAAATCCATTACCAACCGCGCCCTGTTGCTGGCAGCCCTGGCCAAGGGCACCAGCCGCCTGAGCGGCGCCTTGAAGAGTGATGACACTCGCCACATGTCGGTGGCTCTGCGCCAGATGGGCGTGACCATTGAAGAGCCGGATGACACCACTTTTGTGGTCACCAGCTCCGGCAAGCTGCAACTGCCTGAGCAACCCCTGTTCCTCGGTAATGCCGGCACCGCTATGCGTTTTCTCACCGCTGCCGTGGCCACCGTGCAAGGCACCGTGGTGCTGACCGGCGACGACTACATGCAAAAACGCCCCATCGGCCCGCTGCTGGCGACCCTGGGCCAGAACGGTATCCGCGTCGAAAGCCCCACCGGCTGCCCACCGGTCACCGTGCACGGCGTGGGCAAGGTGCAGGCCAAGCGTTTCGAGATCGATGGCGGCTTGTCCAGCCAGTACGTATCGGCCCTGCTGATGCTCGCGGCGTGCGGTGCAGCACCGATTGAAGTGGCGTTGACCGGCAAGGACATCGGCGCCCGCGGCTACGTGGACCTGACCCTGGACTGCATGCGCGCCTTCGGTGCACAGATCGAAGCGGTCGACGACACCACCTGGCGCGTGGCCCCCACCGGCTATACCGCCCACGACTACTTGATCGAACCCGACGCCTCTGCCGCCACCTACTTGTGGGCCGCTGAGGTGTTGACCGGTGGCCGCATCGACATCGGCGTGGCGGCGCAGGACTTCACCCAGCCGGACGCCAAGGCCCAGGCCGTGATTGCACAGTTCCCGAACATGCAGGCTACGGTTGTCGGCTCGCAGATGCAGGACGCGATCCCGACCCTCGCGGTCCTTGCTGCGTTCAACAACACGCCGGTGCGCTTCACGGAGCTGGCCAACCTGCGCGTGAAAGAATGCGACCGCGTGCAGGCTCTGCACGATGGCCTCAACGAAATCCGTCCAGGCCTGGCAACCATCGAAGGCGATGACCTGCTCGTTGCCAGCGACCCGGCATTGGCCGGTACATCGTGCAATGCACTGATCGACACCCACGCCGACCACCGCATCGCCATGTGCTTTGCCCTGGCCGGGTTGAAAGTCTCGGGGATCCGCATTCAAGACCCGGACTGCGTGGCCAAGACCTATCCTGAATACTGGAAGGCCCTGGGCAGTCTTGGTGTTGCGCTGAGCTACTGAGCACAGAGCGTCGGAATGGGGAGGCCAAGCACATGACAATCCGCCAACCCTGCCCACCCGGCGCCTGCGTCTGCGATCGCGAACAATTGCTCGAGGTGCCCGGTGCCGACCTGCGCATCCTGCACCTCACGCGCCAGGAAGAAAAACGCCTGATCGAGCGCCTCGAAGACCTCAAGAGCCTGCAAGACCTGGAACACATGCAACAGCGGATGTACGCGCTATTGGGCATTCGCGTGCACATCGCGCCAGGTCACACCGAGGTCAAGAGCATGCGCGGGATACAGATCGTCATCGACGAACTGCCGGGCATGTGTCGCAAGACACGGCAGGCGATTCCGGCGGCGATCCGCCGTGGCATGGAGAAGCGCCCGGAAATTGCCTACCGCTTGCTGGATGCCCACGACCTGTTTCGCGAAGGCTGAGTCAACCAGCGACCGCTTCACCCTGGAACAACCCTTGCCCGATGGCCTTTGCCGTCTGCAAATGCACCTGTGCCGTGCCGCTTTCCGACTCCAGCAGCAGCTGCGACGTCACCACCTGTGCCCCGCAGTAATCGAAGATGCCGTAGTCGATTTGCGTGCGCATGGCCTTGGCGTAACCGTGTCGATCAAACGCGCTTTCATCCGCCGCCCCCACCGCCAGCAGGTGCACCTGCAGGTGGCGCAGTTTTTTCACCACCGGCAGGTCCGGGCCGTAATCGATGGCCCAACCATTGACGAACACGCGGTCAACCCACCCCTTGAGCAAGCCCGGCAGCGACCACCAGTAGATGGGAAACGCCAGCACCAGGGCGTCGGCGCGGTCGATACGCGCTTGTTCGACGAGCACGTCAGCCGGAGGCTTGGCACGGGTGCGGTGCACAAGGTGATCGGCGGCGGTGTAACGCGGATCGAAGCCTTCGCCCGCGAGGTCGGCGATCTCATAGGTATGGCCGGATGCGGTGAGGCCCGCAGCAACCTGTGCGGCCAGGCTATGGGTGAGGGATTTCGGGTCGTGATGAGCAACAACGATCACAGCGTGCATGACAATGACTCCCTTTCGGTTTAGGCTGAACCTAAACTACTTTTAGTAAGTTAACTCCAATAAGTTACGTTTGGTATATAAGCATGTCAACCCATGAATCCCCTGCCCCGCGCCGACGCTTATCCCGCGAAGATCGCTTTCGCCAATTGCTCGACGTGGCCTGGCAACTGGTGCGCGAAGAAGGCACCGACGCCTTGACCCTTGGCCGCCTGGCCGAACTGGCGGGCGTCACCAAGCCGGTGGTGTACGACCACTTCGTCACGCGGGCGGGGTTATTGGCCGCGCTGTATGAGGATTTTGACGGACGGCAGAATCAGCAGTTTGCCGAGGCTATCGAGGCTAGCGCCGCGACTCTGGAGGATCGGGCGTGGGTGATCGCTGCCTGTTATGTCGATTGCGTATTGCTGCAGGGCCGGGAAATTCCAGGGGTGATCGCGGCGCTCAGCAGCTCGCCGGAACTGGAAGCGCTCAAGCGTCGATATGAAGCGATCTTCCTCGATAAATGCCGTGAGGCACTGTCGCCATTTGCGCCCGAGGGGCGTGTTTCCCAGGCCGGTCTACGGGCCATGCTGGGGGCGGCGGAAGCGTTGTCCCAGGCGGCCGCCAGCGATGAGATCAGTCGTGAAGAGGCTCAGCAGGAATTGCTGGCGACCATCCTGGCAATGGTCACTCGTCGTTCACATGCGGGAGATGTCGAGCGCCCACAGGAGGCCGGTTTTTAACCGCGAGCCTGTAGAAACGATTGCACCTTGCGCGCCAATTGGTCCAGATGGCGGTCACGCTGTTTCTCGGCATCCACCATGGCGCGCTTGCCGTGTTTTTGCAGCAAGTAGGTGTGAATCTGACGCACCTCCAGCGAACGATAGATCGCCGCCACATCCAACACGCCCATCAAACCGTCGGTGCTGTAGTCGCGGGTGTTCATCAGCACCTGCGTCCCTCGCGCACTGCGGACTTGAAAGTCCATGGCTTCGAAGGCTGGCACCTTTTCCACGGCACACGCCAACTCGGCGTGGGGGTAATGGGCCAGTACGTCCTGCAACATCGCACGCGCAACGCCCTGGCGCCGATGCCCGGTTTGCACAGCCATGAAGGCGATACCACAGGCCAGCGGATCATCCTTCACCGGCAGATACAGGCAAAAGCCAACCACCTGTTCCTCTTCCATGGCCACCACCAGCTCGACCGCAATGCCCTTCGACCCGTCCAAGGCCTCCAGGTACAGGTGCACTTCAAAGCCGATGGCGTATTGGTAGATGTTGTAGAGCAAGTTGCTCGGCGGCAGCGCGACACTGCTGATGTCGGTGAGGTTGTCCACCACCATCTGCAAGATCTGCGCATTGATGGGCTCGGGGCATGGCGTGGTGTAGCGAGTAAGGCTGAACATGCAAATTCCTGGGGTTTCGCGTCAAGGCAGCGGCGATTGTACCGATTGCTGACACACCTCGCGCAAACAGCTGCGCAGCCAGCGGTGAGCCAGGTCGGCATCCTGGCGCGGGTGCCAGAGCATCGCCACGGTGAAGGTCGGTAGCGCAACCGGCAAGGTAAACCGGAACAAACCTTCGCGCTGATTGGCGGTGTAGCGTTCAGGCACGCTGGCGATCAGGTCACTGTCACGGGCCAGGGCGATGGCGGTCGAAAACCCTGCGACGAGGGTGCTGATCTGCCGGCTCAGGCCCAACGCTTCAAGCGCATCGTCGATCTGGCCACGGTCCTGGCCGCGTCGGGAAACATACACATGGCGGCCTTGCGCAAAACGCTGGGCGCTGACTTCACCCTGGCTGAGCGGATGGCCGCTGCGCACCACGCCGATCAAGCGATCGCGAAACAGCGCCTGGGTCAGCACTTCGGGGCTGGCGCTGGCATCGACCACGCCGGTTTCCAGGTCGACGCTGCCGTCACGCAACAAGGCGTTGTCTTTGTCGGTTTTATTGACGAAACGCAGACGCACGCCGGGCGCCTCCTGGGCGATGCGGGCCAGCAG
>NZ_JBOICG010000411.1:0-6814 GCF_050739995.1 Pseudomonas sp.
ATCGCAGGCAAGCCAGCTCCCACACAAGCCAGCTCCCACATTTCTTACTGCGTCCCAGCCTAGGAGCGCTTGCGCTCCACCGCCCGCAACAGATGCGTCGGCGGTGTTTCACAGCTGATCTTGCGGCCCAACAGCGCCTCGATCGACGGCAACTGATACGAGTCATCCTCACCGGCAAAACTGATCGACACACCCGCCGCGCCGGCACGACCGGTACGGCCAATGCGGTGCACGTAGTCGTCCGGTACTTCCGGCAGGGTGAAGTTGATCACGTGGCTGATGCCGTCGATGTGAATCCCGCGACCTGCCACGTCGGTGGCCACCAGCACACGGATCTTGCCTTCGCGGAAGCCTTCCAGGGTCTTGATGCGCTTGTGCTGCGGCACGTCGCCCGACAACTGCGCGGCGTTGACGCCGTCACGCACCAGGCGTTCTTCGATGCGGCGTACTTCGTCCTTGCGGTTGGCAAAGACCATCACGCGCTCCCAACCGTTATCGTTGACCAGGTTGTAGAGCAGCTTGTACTTGTCGGCACCGGCGACGGCGTAGATGTGTTGCTCGACGTTTTCACTGGCGACGTTTTCCGCTTCGATCTCGACGATGGACGGGTCGGTGGTCCATTGCTTGGCGAGGTTCATCACGTCGTCGGTAAAAGTCGCGGAGAACAGCAGGGTCTGGCGCTCGGTCTTCGGTGGCGTCTGGCGAATGATCTGGCGTACTTGTGGGATAAAGCCCATATCGAGCATGCGGTCGGCTTCGTCCAGCACCATCACTTCGACCATGTCCAAATGCACGTCGCCACGCTGGTTGAAGTCCAGCAGGCGGCCCGGCGTGGCCACCAGGATGTCGCAGTGACGGGCTTCGAGGTGCTTGAGCTGCTTGTCGAAGTCCATGCCGCCCACGAACGTCATCACGTTGAGACCGGTGTACTTGGTCAGGTCGGCGGCGTCCTTGGCGATCTGCACCACCAGCTCCCGGGTGGGGGCGATGATCAGGGCGCGCGGTTCACCCATGTAGCGCTCTTTCGGCGGCGGCGTCTGCAGCAATTGGGTGATGATCGAGATCAGGAACGCGGCGGTCTTGCCGGTACCGGTCTGGGCACGGCCGATGGCGTCTTTGCCGGCCAGGGTAAAGCCCAGTACCTGCGCCTGGATCGGCGTGCAGTACGGGAAACCCAGGTCCTGGATGGCGTGCATCAGTTCCGGGGCGAGCTTGAAATCGTGGAAGCGGGTCTTGCCTTCCTGGGGCTCGACGACAAAGTCTTCGAGTTTCCACGGAATGACCGGCGGTTTTGGCGCACGTTCGCGGCGTGGCTTTGGCGCGACTGGCGCGGGTGTGGCCTCGGCCGGTTTTGCCTGTTCGGGTGATGTCACCGTTGGCTTCTTCGGCTGGGCGGCAGGTGCGGTCCGAACGGGCTGTTGACCGTCATTGCGGCTGCCGGGCGTCGGAACGGGAGCACTGGGAACTGGCGCGAGCGGCTCAGCCTCGCTTTTGCCGAACATCTTCTTAAGTGCTTTGAGCACGGTGATCTCATTAATTGGTTAAGGAATGTACGCCGGCCAGTGTAATGCAAGAATCGGGCGCGGCGTAGTGCGTCTGTCATACGGCTACATAAACGCTGGTTTTCAGCCCAGGCGAGCGCTCAACCAGGCACCGATATCGCGGATCTCTTCGGGTAACACTTCGTGGCCCATTGGGTATTCCTGCCATGTCACGGTGACACCACGGGTCTTCAAATGCTCATAGGCACTGCGGCCCATAGCGTTCTGTACCACGTCGTCGTATTGGCCGTGCAAGCACAGGGCCGGAATGCGCTGTTGGCTGGCGGACAATTCCAGCTCATCACCGAACGTCGGTGCGTAGGTGGAGAGGGCGATCACGCCACCGAGGGCGCCCTGCCATTTCATGAAGGCGGTGTGGAACACCACGGCGCCACCTTGGGAAAAACCGGCGAGGAAAATTCGCGAAGCGTCTATCCCGGTGCTTTTTTGTTCCTTGATCAAGTCGGTGACCATTTTCGCCGATGTTTCCAACTCTTCCAGGCTGATGGAGCGCGCCGGGCTCATGGCCTTGATATCGTACCAACTGGGCATCTCATAGCCACCGTTGATCGTCACCGGACGGGTCGGTGCCTGGGGCAAAACGAAACGGGTTGTCAGTAAATTTTCCTGCAACGCTTCGGCCACCGGCAGGAAGTCGTAGCGATCGGCACCCAGGCCATGCAACCAGATTACGCAGGCATCTGCGGGCTTGGCGGGCTGAAGAATCAAGGGTTCGGTCATGTCTGCTCCATCTATGTGCGTACGCTCCGATTGGGTGCGTCGGAACGGTGCGTGAAAGGTTGATCTGTTAAGAGAATGTCGCAAGGTTGAATCTTTTTCTATTGAACAGGGGCTGAAGCGACTCAGCCGACACTCTGGTACGCGCCTTGCTATGTGTAGGTCGATGTCAGAACTATCTGAGGACGGTAACACTATCAGTGACGCCGCCTGTGGGATAGCAACTGGAATTACCGCGACGACCTCATGCCGCTTGACCCTATAAAAAGCCAACACGGGTCGATATCGCCTCATAAGGGTGCGCTGAGGTTCGAGCTCCGACACAACAAGAGCAACTGGAGGTTTGAATGAAGGTATTGAAATCCACCCTGGCCATCGTCACCGCGGCCGCTGTATTGGGTGTCAGTGGGTTCGCCCAAGCCGGCGCCACCCTGGACGCTGTACAGAAGAAAGGCTTTGTGCAATGTGGCGTGAGTGACGGCCTGCCGGGTTTCTCGGTGCCGGATGCCAGCGGCAAGATCCTCGGGATCGACGCTGACGTGTGCCGTGCCGTTGCCGCTGCCGTCTTCGGTGATGCGACCAAGGTCAAATTCAGCCAGTTGAACGCCAAGGAGCGTTTCACCGCGCTGCAGTCTGGCGAAGTCGACATCCTGTCGCGTAACACCACCATGACCAGCTCCCGCGATGCGGGCATGGGCTTGAAATTCCCGGGCTTCATCACCTACTACGACGGTGTTGGCTTCCTGGTGAACAATAAACTGGGCGTGAAAAGTGCCAAGGAACTGGACGGTGCAACCATCTGCATCCAGGCCGGTACCACCACTGAACTGAACGTTTCCGACTACTTCCGCGCCAACAACCTCAAATACACCCCGATCAC
This sequence comes from Pseudomonas sp., assembly GCF_050739995.1. GTDB lineage: Bacteria > Pseudomonadota > Gammaproteobacteria > Pseudomonadales > Pseudomonadaceae > Aquipseudomonas. Next base: position 3,160 of record NZ_JBOICG010000411.1, read on the forward strand.
CTTCGACACCTCCGATGAAAGCGCCAAGTCGCTGGAGTCCGGGCGTTGCGACGTGCTGACCTCCGACAAGTCCCAGCTGTTCGCCCAGCGCAGCAAGCTGGCCTCGCCGAAAGACTACTCGGTGCTGCCGGAAACCATTTCCAAAGAGCCTCTGGGCCCGGTGGTCCGTAACGGTGACGACGAGTGGCTGGCCATCGTGCGCTGGGTGGGCTACGCCCTGCTCAACGCTGAAGAAGCCGGTATCACTTCGAAAAACGTCGAAGCGGAAGCCAAGTCCACCAAGAACCCGGACGTTGCACGTCTGCTCGGTGCTGACGGTGAGTACGGCAAAGACCTGAAACTGAAAAAAGACTGGGTTGTGCAGATCGTCAAGCAAGTCGGTAACTACGGCGAAATCTTCGAGAAAAACCTCGGCAAGAGCACCCCGCTGGAAATCGACCGTGGCCTGAACGCGCTGTGGAACAACGGCGGCATTCAATACGCACCCCCTGTGCGCTGATCGCTGATGGTTCTGTCACCCGGTGGGCCAACCGCCGGGTGATGTTCTGTTCCATTCTCTCCGGGGCACTTCATGCAAAATCAAATCGGCGCACCCAAGCAGAAGCTCAGCTTCAGCGATCCCAAAGTGCGTGCGTGGCTCTTCCAGATCATCACGATTGTGGCGGTGGTCTCGCTGGGCTGGTACCTCTTCAACAACACCCAGACCAACCTTCAACACCGGGGCATTACCTCGGGGTTCGACTTTCTTGAGCGCAGTGCTGGCTTCGGCATCGCGCAGCACTTGATCGACTACACCGAATCGGACAGCTACGCCCGCGTCTTTGTGATCGGTTTGCTCAACACCCTGTTGGTGACTGTGATCGGCGTGGTGCTGGCGACGATCCTGGGGTTTATCGTCGGCGTGGCACGCTTGTCGCCGAACTGGATGATCAACAAGCTGGCGACGGTGTATGTGGAAGTCTTCCGCAACATCCCGCCACTGCTGCAAATCCTGTTCTGGTACTTCGCGGTATTCCTGACCATGCCGGGGCCGCGTAACAGCCACAACTTCGGCGATACCTTCTTTGTCAGCAGCCGTGGCCTGAATATGCCGGCAGCGATCGCCGCTGACGGTTTCTGGCCGTTCGTGGCCAGCATCGTGGTTGCCATCGTGGCAATCATGTTCATGGCGCGTTGGGCCAACAAGCGTTTCGAAGCGACTGGCGTACCGTTCCATAAATTCTGGGTGGGCCTGGCGCTGCTCATCGTGATCCCGGCGTTGTGCGCCTTGATCTTCGGCGCGCCACTGCATTGGGAAATGCCGAAGCTGCAAGGTTTCAACTTCGTCGGCGGCTGGGTACTGATCCCTGAACTGCTGGCACTGACCCTGGCGCTGACCGTCTACACGGCAGCGTTTATCGCCGAGATCGTGCGTTCGGGCATCAAGTCGGTCAGCCACGGCCAGACCGAAGCTGCGCGTTCCCTGGGCCTGCGCCCTGGGCCGACGCTGCGCAAGGTCATCATCCCGCAGGCCCTGCGGGTGATCATTCCGCCGCTGACCAGCCAATACCTGAACCTGGCGAAGAACTCGTCGTTGGCCGCTGGTATCGGTTACCCGGAAATGGTTTCGCTGTTTGCCGGCACGGTGCTCAACCAGACCGGCCAGGCCATCGAAGTCATTGCCATCACCATGAGCGTGTACCTGGCGATCAGCATCAGCATTTCCCTGCTGATGAACTGGTACAACAAGCGCATTGCGCTGATCGAGCGGTGAGGACACCAGCATGACTACGCATACTTTCAAACCTGACATGCCGCCGCCGAGCAAAGTCTTTGGGCCGATCGCCTGGATGCGCGCCAACCTGTTCTCCAGCTGGCTCAACACCCTGCTGACTTTGCTGGCGATTTACCTGGTGTACCTGGTGGTGCCGCCGATCCTGCATTGGGCCATCATCGATGCCAACTGGGTCGGCACGACACGCGCTGATTGCACGAAGGAGGGCGCCTGCTGGGTGTTTATCCAACAGCGCTTCGGGCAGTTCATGTACGGCTATTACCCAGCCGATCTGCGCTGGCGTGTGGACCTGACCGTGTGGCTGGCCATCGTCGGCGTGGCGCCGCTGTTCATCTCGCGCTTTCAACGCAAGGCGATATACGGCCTGGGCTTTCTGGTGCTGTACCCGATCATTGCCTACTTCTTGTTGCACGGCGGTGTGTTCGGCCTGACCAACGTGGCGACCAGCCAATGGGGCGGCCTGATGCTGACCCTGGTGATCGCCACCGTCGGCATCGCCGGAGCCTTGCCGTTGGGCATCGTGTTGGCGTTGGGGCGACGTTCGAACATGCCGGCGATTCGAGTGGTCTGCGTGACCTTCATCGAATTCTGGCGCGGCGTGCCGTTGATCACGGTGCTGTTCATGTCCTCGGTGATGCTGCCGTTGTTCCTGCCCGAAGGCATGAACTTCGACAAGCTGCTGCGGGCGCTGATCGGCGTGATCCTGTTCCAGTCGGCCTACGTGGCCGAGGTGGTGCGCGGCGGTCTGCAGGCGATCCCCAAGGGGCAATACGAGGCGGCTGCGGCGATGGGCCTGGGTTACTGGCGCAGCATGGGCCTGGTGATTCTGCCCCAAGCCTTGAAGCTGGTGATCCCGGGCATCGTCAACACGTTTATCGCGCTGTTCAAGGACACCAGCCTGGTGATCATCATCGGCCTGTTCGACCTGCTCAACAGCGTCAAACAGGCTGCTGCCGACCCCGCCTGGCTGGGCATGGCGACCGAGGGCTATGTATTCGCCGCCCTGGTTTTCTGGATTTTCTGTTTCGGTATGTCCCGCTACTCCATGCATCTGGAGCGCAAGCTGGACACAGGCCACAAGCGTTAGGAGTGTTCCCATGAGTGAAGCGATCAAGCAGCCTGCTGGCCCCGAAGGCATCATCCAGATGCAGGGTGTGAACAAATGGTACGGCCAGTTCCACGTGCTCAAGGACATCAACCTGAATGTGCGCCAGGGCGAGCGTATCGTCCTGTGTGGCCCGTCGGGATCGGGCAAGTCCACTACCATCCGCTGCCTCAACCGTCTGGAAGAGCACCAGCAGGGCCGCATCGTGGTCGATGGCGTGGAACTGACCAACGACCTCAAGCAGATCGAAGCGATCCGCCGTGAAGTCGGCATGGTGTTCCAGCATTTCAACCTGTTCCCGCACCTGACCATCCTGCAGAACTGCACCCTGGCGCCGATGTGGGTGCGCAAGCTGCCCAAGCGCAAGGCCGAGGAAATCGCCATGCACTACCTGGAGCGGGTGCGGATTCCGGAGCAGGCGCACAAGTTTCCGGGGCAACTGTCCGGTGGTCAGCAGCAGCGGGTGGCGATTGCCCGTGCGCTGTGCATGAAGCCGAAGATCATGCTGTTCGATGAACCGACCTCGGCGCTCGATCCGGAGATGGTCAAGGAAGTGCTCGATACCATGGTCAGCCTGGCTGAGGACGGCATGACGATGCTCTGTGTGACCCACGAAATGGGCTTCGCCCGAACGGTGGCGAACCGGGTGATCTTCATGGACAAGGGGGAGATTGTGGAGCAGGCGGCACCGGACGACTTCTTCGACCGGCCGCAGAATGAGCGGACCAAGTTGTTCCTCAGCCAGATTCTGCACTGACTCCATCGCGGGGCAAACC
>NZ_JBOICG010000412.1:0-1815 GCF_050739995.1 Pseudomonas sp.
TTTCAATCCTGATCAAGGGCTGTAGTACCCGACAGCGACCATGAAATGCCCGGCCTTGCGCAAGTACGCATGCTTGTTCTCGACCTTGTCGGTTACCGGGTTTTTCCAGCGGTACTTGTATTCACTCTGGTCCTGCTGGGCCATCAGATGCAGGATTGGCTCGCCGACGGGTTTGCCGTCCGGGTCCTTGATCTTGCTGAAGTCGGTGTTGACCAGGCGTAGGTTGGTGCCGTGAGCCACATAGCGCCGGGTATCCAGGTCCACCACGAACACATACAGGTCATCCTGCAGGAACCCGCCTTCCAGTGAGTTGATGGCCTTGAGTGTACCGGCCTCATCCTTGAGCAGCGCTTTCACCGCCTTGTCGCGCAATGCCCGCGCTTGTTCCGGCGTGGCCCGTGGCAGGTAGTAACCTACTGCCAGGATGCGCTGGCCCACGCGCTGATAAAACACGTGCTTGTGCTCGACCTTGCCATCGTTCCAATTCTGCCAACGGTAATCGGCTTGTTGGATACCCTGGCCTTCGGGGGTGGCCAGCGCTTGTTTGAACGAGGCTTGCAGGTCCGGGCCGAGCAGCTCGGACACGTCGCGGCCGATCAAGGCGGAGGAGGGCCCGCCGCTGGCCAGCAGCACACCTTGGGTGTCGACCACGAACACATAACGATCGTGGTCGATGAAGTCGCCCTGACGACTGAACGCCGCGAAGGCTTTGTCGCCGTTGCTCTGGTAGTAAGCCAAGGCTTTCTCCAGCAGGGTCTTGGCGGCCTGGGCGTCCTCATCCTGAGTGGCCGCGTGCACCGAGCCGAAACACAACAGCAGCAGCCAGGTGATTCGGAGCAATCCCTTCATTCCCTATCCCTCCTTCTTGTTGATGTGACAACAGCGTAGACGGCTGTGGCTCAAGGCGCCGCCAGCCACTGGTTGACGATGCCTGCGTACACGCCAGTGGCCACGCTCAGATGCAGCCACTGGTCGACGTAGCTTTTCCACGCCACATCATCCCGGGGCAGCAGGAAGGCTTTTTCGCTGAATTGCATGTACTGCTCCGGGTTGACCGCGCATAACCCCGGCTTCTGCTTCTGTTGATAGCGCGCCTCGCTGGCGTCGGTGATCATCACATCGGCCTTGCCCGCCAGCAGTTCGTCGAAGATGGTCACGTTGTCATGCAGGCGTATCTGCGCCTGGCCCAGATGGGCGCGGGCAAACACTTCATTGGTGCCGCCTGCCGGCTCGATCACCCGCACCTGTGGTTGGTTGATCTGTGCGACGGTCTGGTAACGCTGCACATCGGCGCAGCGCACCAGCGGGATCTTGCCGTCGACGCCCAGGGGCTGGCTGAAGAACGCTTTTTTCTGACGCTCCAGGGACACGGAAATGCCACCCACGGCGATGTCGCAGCGTTGGGCGAGGAAGTCCGGCATCAAGGTTTTCCAGGTGGTGGGCACCCAGTGGATCTTTGCGTTGAGGCTCTTGGCCAAGGATTCGGCCATGGCAATGTCGATGCCTTCATAGCGGCCATCGGCGCGCAGGGCGGAGTATGGCGTGTAGTCGCCGGTGGTGCAGACGGTCAGCGTGCCACGTTGCAGCACGTCATCCAGGCGCGAATCGGCCAGGGCGTGGGTGGTCAGGCTTGCCAAAAAACAGAAGGCCAGCGGAGCTTTCATGCGGTCGAGTCCTTGGGGCATGGGCGGGGAGGTCATTATTTCCAGCAGGTAGTGGGATGGCAAATGTTTAGCCCCGTTGCAACCAAACTCCGCCAACCCTGAATTGAACAACCTTTGCCCGCGTGTGACGCTGGCTGGCATCTCCCTCACT
>NZ_JBOICG010000413.1:0-4825 GCF_050739995.1 Pseudomonas sp.
CGCTTGGGTCGATGGCGTGAGCTACGGCGAAACCGATACGGGCCAGGTCGTCTGGCGCTGCGTGTACGCATTCTTCAGCGACATCATCGAGCTTGGTTTCGGCAAGGCTGGCGATGAACAGCGGGTACATGGCGTGTTGACAGATGTTTTTCACCGCGGCGTCGAGCCAAGGCTGCACACGCATGGCGTCGGCCATGTCTTCGGCCTTGCCTTTGACCGACTGGCGCAGGGACAGGGCGATACGCGCGGCGGTTTGAGTCAGGTCTTCACCGAGGACGAAGATCGCGTCGTGGTCTTCGATGTCGCGCATGTTTGGCACTGGCAGCGGGCTGTCGTTCAGCACTTGCAGGACCAGGCGGATGCGCTCCAGCTCACCGGCCTCGATGCCGCTGTAGAAGTGCTCGGCACCGACCAGCTCGCGCAACGCGTAGTTGCTTTCGAGGCTGGCGCGTGGCGAACCGATACCGACGATGTTGCGGCCGCGCAGCAGGTCGGCGGCTTTATCCAGCGCGTCGTCCAGGCTCAACTTGCTGCCGTTGGCCAGCAGAGGCTGGCGCGGGCGGTCTTCGCGGTTGACGTAGCCGTAGCCGAAACGGCCACGGTCGCACAGGAAGTACTGGTTGACCGAACCGTTGAAGCGGTTTTCGATGCGACGCAGTTCGCCGTAGCGCTCGCCCGGGGATATGTTGCAACCGCTGGAGCAGCCATGGCAGATGCTCGGCGAGAATTGCATGTCCCACTTACGGTTGTAGCGCTCGGAGTGAGTCTTGTCGGTGAACACACCGGTCGGGCAGACCTCGGTGAGGTTGCCGGAGAACTCGCTTTCCAGCACACCATCTTCAACACGACCGAAGTACACGTTGTCGTGGGCACCGAACACGCCGAGGTCGGTGCCGCCGGCGTAGTCTTTATAGAAGCGCACGCAACGGTAGCAGGCGATGCAGCGGTTCATTTCGTGGGAAATGAACGGGCCGAGGTCCTGGTTCTGGTGGGTACGCTTGGTGAAGCGATAACGGCGCTCGTTATGGCCGGTCATCACTGTCATGTCTTGCAGGTGGCAGTGGCCGCCTTCCTCACAGACCGGGCAGTCGTGGGGGTGGTTGGTCATCAGCCACTCGACGACACTGGCGCGGAACGCCTTGGATTCTTCATCGTCGATGGAGATCCAGGTGTTGTCGGTGGCTGGGGTCATGCACGACATGACGATACGACCACGGGTGTCGTTCTCGTCGGTGTATTGCTTGACCGCGCACTGGCGACAGGCACCGACGCTACCGAGTGCGGGGTGCCAGCAGAAATACGGGATATCGAGGCCGAGTGACAGACACGCCTGTAACAGGTTGTCTGCCCCATCGACTTCGAGCGCTTTGCCGTCTACGTGGATAGTGGCCATGGTTCAAAGTTCTTCGTTGGCCCGTTGTCAGCGGGCGTGGCTAATGGAATCTTGTTATTCATGGGCCTCAACACAGCCTTTACGGCGTCAGCCCATGAGAAAGCGAAGGGCACGGACCCTTCGCTTTTTAAAGCGTTACGCGCCGACTACGATCGGCCTTGCCAGAGGCGGGACGGCGGCGCTGGTAGGCGCGATGCCGGCTTCGAACTCCGAGCGGAAGTATTTGATGGCGCTGCCCAATGGCTCCACGGCGCCCGGTGCGTGAGCACAGAAGGTCTTGCCTGGGCCGAGGAAACCGACCAGACCCAGCAGGGTCTCGATGTCACCGGGTTGGCCTTCACCTTTCTCGATGGCCATCAAGAGCTTCACGCTCCATGGCAGGCCATCACGGCATGGGGTGCAGAAACCGCAGGATTCACGGGCAAAGAACTGTTCCATGTTGCGCAGCAGCGAGACCATGTTCACGGTGTTGTCCACCGCCATCGCCAGGCCCGTACCCATCCGGGTGCCGACCTTGCCGATGCCGCCGGCGTACATTTGTGCGTCGAGGTGCTCAGGCAACAGGAAACCGGTGCCGGCGCCGCCTGGCTGCCAGGCTTTCAAGGTGTAGCCGTCGCGCATGCCACCGGCGTAGTCCTCGAACAGCTCGCGTGCGGTCACGCCGAACGGCAGCTCCCACAGACCAGGGTTCTTGACCTTGCCGGAGAAGCCCATGAGCTTGGTGCCCATGTCTTCGCTGCCTTCGCGGGCCAACGATTTGTACCAGTCCACGCCGTCGGCGATGATCGCCGGTACGTTGCACAGGGTCTCGACGTTGTTCACGCAGGTCGGCTTGCCCCACACGCCCACGGCGGCAGGGAAGGGCGGCTTGGAGCGCGGGTTGGCGCGACGGCCTTCAAGGGAGTTGATCAGTGCGGTTTCTTCACCGCAGATGTAGCGCCCGGCGCCGGTGTGCACGAACAATTCGAAATCGAAGCCCGAACCGAGGATGTTCTTGCCCAGCAGGCCTGCAGCCTTGGCTTCTTCCACGGCACGGTTGAGGTGCTTGGCGGCGGTGGTGTACTCGCCACGCAGGAAGATGTAGCCGCGGTAGGTTTTCAACGCACGGGCGCTGATCAGCATGCCTTCGATCAGCAGATGGGGCAGTTGCTCCATCAGCATGCGGTCTTTCCAGGTGTTCGGCTCCATTTCATCCGCGTTGCACAGCAGGTAGCGGATGTTGATGGATTCGTCCTTGGGCATCAGGCCCCACTTAACACCCGTGGGGAAGCCTGCACCGCCGCGACCTTTGAGGCCGGCGTCTTTCACGGTCTGGACGATGTCGTCCTGGGCCATGTCGGCGAACGCTTTGCGCGCAGCCGCGTAACCGTTCTTGGCCTGGTACTCGTCGAGCCATACAGGCTCGGCATCGTCACGCAGGCGCCAGGTCAGCGGGTGGGTTTCAGGCGAACGCTTGATCAGGTTGGCCGGGCCGAAAGATGTAAGGGTCATGGGTAGCCCTCAAGCAATTGGGTCACGCCAGCAGGCTGCACGTCACCGAATGTGTCGTCGTCGATCATCAACGCCGGCGCCTTGTCGCAGTTGCCCAGGCAGCACACCGGCAGCAGCGTGAAGCGGCCGTCCGGGGTGGTTTGGCCGAGGCCGATGCCCAGTTTGGTCTGGATCGCATCAACCACCGACTCGTGGCCGCCGATGTAGCAGACCATGCTGTCGCACACGCGAATGATGTGGCGGCCCACTGGCTGACGGAAGATCTGGCTGTAGAACGTGGCCACGCCTTCAACGTCGCTGGCAGGGATGCCAAGGATCTCGCCGATGGCGTAGAGCGCGCCGTCTGGCACCCAGCCACGTTCCTTCTGGACGATCTTCAAGGCTTCGATCGACGCCGCGCGCGGATCTTCGTAGTGATGCAGCTCGTGCTCGATGGCCGAGCGCTCGGTTTCACTCAAGGTGAAACGGTCTGTCTGGATAAGCGTGCTGTTCATGCTTAGCGGTCCACGTCGGCCATAACGAAATCGATACTACCCAGGTACGCAATCAAGTCCGCGACCATCTCGCCTTTGATCACCGAAGGGATCTGCTGCAAGTGGGCAAAGCTTGGAGTACGAATCCGGGTGCGGTAGCTCATGGTGCCGCCATCGCTCGTCAGGTAATAGCTGTTGATACCCTTGGTCGCTTCGATCATCTGGAAGGATTCGTTGGCCGGCATGACCGGGCCCCACGAAACTTGCAGGAAGTGCGTGATCAGGGTTTCGATGTGCTGCAGCGTGCGCTCTTTCGGCGGCGGCGTAGTCAGCGGGTGATCCGCCTTGTACGGGCCGGCCGGCATGTTGCGCATGCACTGCTCGATGATCTTCAGGCTCTGGCGCATTTCTTCGACGCGCACGATGCAACGGTCGTAGGCATCGCCGTTGGCGGCCAGCGGCACTTCGAACTCGAAGTTCTCGTAGCCGGAGTACGGACGTGCTTTACGCAGGTCGAAGTCGCAGCCGGTCGAACGCAGGCCAGCACCGGTGACGCCCCATTCCAGGGCCTCTTTGGTGTTGTACTGGGCGACGCCGATGGTACGGCCCTTGAGGATGCTGTTGTCCAGCGCAGCCTTTTGGTACTCGTCCAGACGCTTGGGCATCCACTCGACGAATTCCTTGACCAGGCGCTCCCAGCCGTTCGGCAGGTCGTGAGCCACGCCGCCGATGCGGTACCAGGCCGGGTGCAGGCGGAAACCGGTGATGGCTTCGATGACCTTGTAGGCGCGCTGGCGGTCGGTGAAGGTGAAGAACACCGGGGTCATGGCGCCGACGTCCTGGATATAGGTACCCAGGAACAGCAGGTGGCTGGTGATCCGGAAGAACTCGGCCATCATGATGCGGATGGTGTCGACGCGGTCTGGCACCTTGATGCCGGCCAGCTTCTCGACCGAGAGCACGTACGGCAGGTTGTTCATCACGCCGCCGAGGTAGTCGATACGGTCGGTGTACGGGATGAAGCTGTGCCACGACTGACGCTCGGCCATCTTCTCGGCACCACGGTGGTGGTAGCCGATGTCCGGCACGCAGTCGACGATTTCTTCGCCGTCCAGTTGCAGGATGATACGGAAGGCGCCGTGGGCCGAAGGGTGGTTCGGGCCCAGGTTGAGGAACATGTAGTCCTCGTTGGTGCCGGAGCGTTTCATGCCCCAGTCTTCCGGGCGGAAGCGCGCCGCTTCTTCTTCAAGCTGCTGCTTGGCGAGGTTGAGGCTGAACGGGTCGAATTCGGTAGCGCGGGCAGGGAAGTCCTTGCGCAGCGGGTGACCTTCCCACGTCGGCGGCATCATGATGCGCGTCAGGTGCGGGTGACCCGGGAAGTCGATACCGAACATGTCCCAGACTTCACGCTCGTACCAGCTGGCGTTCGGCCAGATACCGGTCACGGTCGGGATGCTCAAGTCGCTTT
>NZ_JBOICG010000414.1:0-2959 GCF_050739995.1 Pseudomonas sp.
GTTTGTGCAGGGGGGTAAGTGCAGTCACGCGCCGTCCTGTTGAGCAAGTGAGGTTGGAGCATAACCGCAGAGCCGTGGCTCTGGTATTCTCGTTGCCATGAAAAAAACTCTCCCTTTAAGCCTGATCGCAGCCCTCGGTGAAAACCGTGTGATCGGCGTCGACAACAGCATGCCCTGGCATTTGCCGGGGGATTTCAAATATTTCAAGGCCACCACGCTCGGCAAGCCGATCATCATGGGGCGCAAGACCTGGGATTCCCTGGGCCGACCGTTGCCGGGGCGCCTGAACATTGTGGTCAGCCGTCAGACCGATCTTAAGCTTGAAGGTGCGGAAGTTTTTCCATCACTGGACGCGGCAGTGGAACGCGCCGAGGCGTGGGCACTGGAGCAGGGCGTGGATGAACTGATGCTGATCGGCGGTGCGCAGCTGTATGCACAGGGATTGGAGCAGGCGGATCGCCTGTATCTGACCCGCGTGGCGTTGAGCCCGGAAGGGGATGCGTGGTTTCCGGCGTTTGATTTGAACCAGTGGAAGCTGGTGTCGAACCTGGAGAACCCGGCGGAAGGTGATAAGCCTGCGTACAACTTTGAGGTTTGGGAGAAAGCCTAAAAGCATCGCAGGCAAGCCAGCTCCCACACTTGACTGTGTTCACAGATCAAAATGTGGGAGGGGGCTTGCCCCCGATAGCGGTCTATCAGACTTGCGCTAACTCAGCATGCTCATCAGCATTCAGCAGCTCTTTGTCCGTCTGCCCCATGATCTGGCTGGTAATCGCCCCCGCCGTCATCGAACCATTCACGTTCAGCGCCGTACGGCCCATGTCGATCAGCGGCTCCACGGAAATCAGCAGCGCCACCAGTGACACCGGCAGCCCCATGGCCGGCAGCACGATCAGTGCGGCAAAGGTTGCACCACCGCCCACGCCTGCCACACCCGCCGAACTCAAGGTCACAATCGCCACCAGGGTCGCGATCCACAGTGGGTCCAGCGGGTTGATGCCTACCGTCGGAGCAACCATCACTGCCAACATCGCCGGGTAGAGACCGGCACAACCATTCTGGCCAATCGTGGCGCCAAACGACGCGGCGAAACCGGCGATGGATTGCGGGATGCCCAGGCGGCGGGTCTGCGCCTCAATGCTCAGTGGAATCGCCGCCGCGCTGGAGCGGCTGGTGAAGGCAAACGTCAGCACCGGCCACACCTTGCGAAAGAACCGCAGCGGATTGATCCCGGCCACGGACAGCAGCACGCCATGCACCACGAACATCAGGCCCAGGGCCAGGTACGACACCACCACAAAACTGCCGAGCTTGATGATGTCTTGCAGGTTGGAGCCAGCGACCACCTTGGTCATCAGCGCCAATACGCCGTAAGGGGTCAGTTTCATCACCAGGCGTACCAGGCGCATGACCCAGGCTTGCAGGGTGTCGATGGCGTTGAGCACTTTCTGGCCCTTTTCCACGTCATCCTTGAGCAGTTGCAGCGCGGCAACCCCGAGGAACGCGGCAAAGATCACCACACTGATGATCGACGTCGGCTTGGCGCGGGCCAGGTCGGCGAATGGGTTGGCTGGTACGAACGACAGCAGCAACTGCGGGATATTCAGGTCGGCAACCTTGCCCGCGTAATCGCTCTGGATCACTTGCAGGCGCGCCATTTCCTGGGTGCCGGCCACCAAGCCCTCGGCAGTCAGGCCGAACAGGTTGGTCAGGCCAATGCCGATCAGCGCTGCAATCGCGGTGGTGAACAGCAGTGTGCCGATGGTCAGGAAGCTGATCTTGCCCAGGGACGAGGCGTTATGCAGGCGTGCCACGGCACTCAGGATCGAGGCGAACACCAGCGGGATCACGATCATTTGCAGCAGTTGCACGTAACCATTGCCGACCAGGTCGAACCAACCGATCGAGGCTTTGAGCACTGGGTTACCGTCGCCATAAATCGTGTGCAACGCCGCACCGAATACCACGCCAAGGACGAGGGCAAATAACACCTTCTTGGCGAGGCTCCAGTTTGTGCGGCGGGTTTGTGCCAGGCCCAGCAACAGGGCCACGAACACCAGTAAGTTGAGAATCAGGGGCAGATTCATTGAAGCTCCGTTGAGAAGGCAGCCAATCGCGCGAGCCTGCGATTGCGAACCGGAAAGCCTAACAGCTTGAAATATATTGATTTAATACCGATATGGAATGGTGACTGTCGTTTTTGGAATAAGCGTTTGACGCTCAGGCACATGCCTTTGGCGTTATCACGACGTAAGCGGTCGTGCTCGGGCGATAACTGTCATACAGATTTGTTAGCGTCGATGTCTTTCACTCAGGGAGAAAACGCTTATGAAGCTCGCGCCAAAACTACTTGCCGCCGCCTTCTGCCTCGGCCTCGCCAGCCAGGCATTTGCCGCCACCGAGTTGAAGCACTGGCCGGCGCCCGCCGCCGAGCAACTGAACAAAATGATCGCCGCGAACGCCAACAAGGGTAACTTCGCGGTGTTCGACATGGACAACACCAGCTACCGCTACGACCTCGAAGAGTCCCTGCTGCCGTACCTGGAAAACAAGGGCCTGATCACCCGCGACACCATGGACCCCTCCCTGAAACTGATGCCGTTCAAGGACACCGCCGACCACAAGGAAAGCCTGTTCAGCTACTACTACCGCCTCTGCGAAGTCGACGACATGGTCTGCTACCCGTGGGTGGCGCAGATTTTTTCCGGCTTCACCCTCAAGGAGCTCAAGGGCTACGTGGATGAGCTGATGGCCTCCGGCAAGCCTGTACCGGTCACCTATTACGAAGGTGACGTGGTGAAGACCTCCGAGGTACAGCCGCCGAAGGTCTTCACCGGCCAGGCTGAGCTGTACAACAAGCTGATGGAGAACGGCATCGACGTCTATGTAATGACCGCCGCCTCGGAAGAGCTGGTGCGCATGGTCGCGGCCGATCCGAAGTACGGCTACAACGTCAAGC
>NZ_JBOICG010000415.1:0-6387 GCF_050739995.1 Pseudomonas sp.
CGTCGGCTGGCCTTTGATCCGGCACCAACGCCCGCGCAACTCGACCTTGCCTGCCGTCAACGCTTCTGCGGCACCGGTCAGGTTGAGGTAACGTCGCCCGGCAACCCCGCGCTCGAACACCTGTCGGTCCGGCGAATCCAGGCCCAGTATCTCTACCGTTGGGTCCACGAAGCGCCCGAGCCACGAACGCTTCAACTCGATACCGACAATCAGGGTTTCATCAACGCCCAGCGGAGAATCCAGCACCAGTCGCCCCGCCTCCAGACGCAGGCCCGGTTGCTCGCTACCCGTCGGGAAAGCGTACTCATAGTCGTCTTTGGGCGAGTAGAACAAGTGATCGGCAAACCACGCCTCATGGGCCGCCCACAGCACGACCGCCAGCACCAACGGCAACCACCAGGCCACCAGCACACCGGCCGCGATCAACACCAACAGGCCGATCAACAGGGCGATACGCTTATTGCGTCGATGGCGCTTGAGCAGTTGCTGTTTGCGGCTCATACGCTGAACACCGGCACCGGGTTGCACCAGCGCTCCTTGTATTCGCGGTCGGAACGCCCGAAGGAGAAGCGCAGCGCCTTGTTGGCTGCCCGCGCCTGCTCCCAGGCACTTTGGGTATTGAGAAAGCTCAGCACGCTACCAGGGCTGAATGCGCGGGTCTCAGGGTCGACACCACCGTTGACGTACTCGGCGCTGAACCACTCAGTGGACTCCACTTGATACACCAACTGCACGGCAATCGGGGCGTCATTGAGAAACAGCACCGAGCCGAACAGAAACTCCTTGAGCAGCTCCAGCACCTCGGCCAGGCGTGCTGCTCCGGCGGCCGGAAAACCCCAGCGGCGCTGGAACAAATCGCAATAAATCGCCGCCAACTCCACGCTGGAGAACTCACTCACCGCCCGCACCACACCGCCCGCCTCTTCCAGCAACCGCAACTCACGGCGCTGGTTATAGCGAAACTTCTTCGACAGTTCTTCAGGGGTGCGCGCCATGGCCAATTGCTCGGCCTGGGGCCTGAGGGTACTGACACGCCCCTCGTTCAGCGCCGACAGGTAACGTGCACGGTGACGCAAGGGGGCCTGCGCCTCGGCAGCAACCGGCAAGATGATCTCGGCATTGCCCAGGTCAAACAGGCCTTTCTTGCCATTGCGCTTGAGCACGTCCTTGGACAAGGCCAGGTCGCGCCCCCAAGCGGCAATCGCCCCCTTGAGTTCGCCATCCTGCTCCCAGCCCAGGTAACGCACGGGAATCTGCGCCAGCTCGGCCAAGCGCTCGATCACCTGTGGATGAGTCGCCACGCTGCCGCCGTAACGCTGCCAGGCCTGGGCGTAAACCTCGGCCTCGACAGGCGCCCAGCCACGTTCACGCCAACCCTGGAAGCGGTTCAGCATTTAGACCACAGCGTCATAAGGGTCCACGCCGTCCTTGACCACCAGGATGTCTTCCATGATCAGGTACTGCAGGTCCGAGCCGAAGAACATGTTCAGCGCGTCGGTCGGCGAGCAGATCATCGCTTCGCCACGACGGTTGAGCGAGGTGTTCAGCGACACGCCGTTGCCAGTCAGTACTTCCAGCTCTTTCATCATGTCGTAGTAGCGCGGGTTGTACTCGCGCTTGAGCACTTGGGCGCGGGAAGTGCCATCTTCATGGACCACTTCCGGCACACGGGTCTTCCACTCTTCCGCCACTTCAAAAGTGAAGGTCATGAACGGTGCCGGATGATCGACCTTGATCATTTGTGGAGCGACGGTGTCGAGCATCGACGGGCAGAAAGGCCTCCAGCGCTCGCGGAACTTGATCTGGTGGTTGATGCGGTCAGCCACACCAGTGGCGCTTGGGCAACCGATGATCGAACGACCGCCCAGGGCACGCGGACCGAACTCCATACGACCCTGGAACCAGGCGACCGGGTTGCCGTCGACCATAATCTTGGCAATGCGCTTGGGCATGTTCTCGATCTTGCGCCAGTTCGGCTTGCTCTCGTGCTTGGCGCACGCCGCGATCACGTCTTCGTTGCTGTAGGACGGACCGAGGTAGACGTGTTCCATCTTCTCGACCGGTACACCACGGGCGTGGGACACATAGGCGGCCGCGCCCACCGCGGTACCGGCATCGCCGGACGCCGGCTGTACGAACAGCTCTTTCACGTCGTCGCGGGCGATGATCTTCTGGTTCAGCTTCACGTTCAGCGCACAGCCGCCAGCGAAGGCCAGCTTGCCGGTGTCCTTGAGGATGTCGCCCAAGTAGTGGTCGATCATCTGCAGGGCCAATTTCTCGAACAGCGCTTGCATGCTGGCGGCGTAGTGGATGTACGGCTCGTCGGCGATGTCGCCTTCGCGTTTCGGGCCCAGCCACTCAATCAGTTTTGGCGAGAAGTAGAAACCCTTGCCCTTCTCTTTGTAGCGACGCAGGCCAATGACGTTCGCGTAGTCAGTGTTGATCACCAACTCGCCGTTCTCAAAGGAGGCCAGGCGCGAGAAATCGTACTTGCTGGCGTCGCCATACGGCGCCATGCCCATGACCTTGAACTCACCGTCGAGCATCTCGAAACCGAGGAACTCGGTGATTGCGCCGTACAGGCCGCCCAGGGAGTCCGGATCGTAGAATTCCTTGATCTTGTGGATCTTGCCGTTTTCGCCGTAGCCGAAGAATGTGGTGGCGTACTCGCCCTTGCCGTCGATGCCGAGGATCGCGGTTTTCTCTTGGAAACCGGAGCAGTGATAGGCGCTGGAAGCGTGGGCCAGGTGGTGTTCAACCGGTTCGATCTTGATTTTCTTCGGATCGAAGCCCAGTTGCTCCAGGCACCAGACGATCTTGTTGCGATAGCGCTTGTAGCGACGGTTGCCCATCAGGATCGCGTCGAGGGCGCGGTCCGGGGCGTACCAGTAACGCTTGGCGAAGTGCCAGCGCGCCTCGCCGAACAGGCTGATCGGGGCGAAAGGGATCGCCACTACGTCAACGTCGGAAGGCTTGATGCCGGCCTGTTCCAGGCAGAACTTCGCCGACTCGTAAGGCATGCGGTTCTTTGCATGTTTGTCGCGTACGAAACGCTCTTCTTCGGCGGCCGCGATCAGCTTGCCGTCGATATACAAGGCTGCGGAAGGATCATGGCTAAGGGCGCCGGACAGGCCAAGAATCGTCAATGCCACAGGGGTCTAGCCTCTTTTAGTCTGCATGCAGGCGGGTTGCGCCTGAAAAAAGTGTGCCTCCCGCCTGGGCAGGAAACAGCTAAAGGGCGGGATTATAGCGTAAAAGCAGTGGGAAGCTGTTAGCGGCAAGCGCCAAGAGGGTCAGCGATAGATCTCGATGCTGCCGTCCTTGTTCTGACGGTAGATCGTGTAGGGCAACACCAATGTATCCATCACGCCCGAGGCGACCGCCTCGATGGCGATGATAGGAAATGCGTTACCCGCTGAGTTCGACAGGTGGCTGCCGTTCAAGCCTTTTTCAGGCTGGGGTTCACCATTGAGCGTACAAAAGCCATAGATCACACCGCTGTAGACCCGCGGTACATTTTCACAATGGCTGCGCGAGTCCTTGAGGTTCTGGCTGGCCACGGCGTCGGGACGAAAGACCGTATTGATCGTTCCGCACCCCGAGAGAACCAGCAAGGTGGCGACAAGCAGCGTTCTGGGTCCATGACTCATGGAACCTCCTTTTATTTGGCAGGGTGAAATCGAGCTCACCCCGACTATATCCTTTGCTCACGAACCGCTTGGCCGCCAGTAAATCCCCATATTGCCCAGCACGCTTTGCTGGTAAATCGTATAAGGGAGCACCACGGTATCAACAATACCCGAGGCCGTCATGTCCACCAGCACCAAAGGCACCAGAACGCCCGTCATGTCCGGCGGGGCATTCAGCATGCAAAAATCAAACGCCAAACCACTGTAGACACGGGGAATGGACTGACAATAGGTCTTTTGTTTGCGCAACTCACGGGTTGCCGCCACATCATCACGCAATACGGTATTCAGTGTTCCGCAACCGCTTAATACAAACGTAGCGATGCTTACTGCAGCAGTGACTTTCAAGGTCATGACCAGCCCTCTCGAATGAGCCGCCACGCTAGCATCGGCACGATGTCCGACCTACCTCATGCACACCGACGTGTAGCGTGAGAAAAATCCGAAATGGTAAAAAGCTGTTGAGCCATTAAACTCGCGCCCTTTTGCGCGTTTACATCTTAAGCGCCACGAACTTCGGCAGACTCATGCACAGCGTTTCCCGCTTCACCCTATTACTGCCCGGCCTCTTCGCCTTGTGCGACGTGGCACTGGCTGAAGACACTGCGCTGGTGCTCGACCCCAGCGTGGTCACTGGCTCACGCAGCGCTAGCCCGACGTTCGATCTGCCCTACTCGGTGGATAGCATCAGCCGCGAGCAGATCAGCGACGGCCAACTCGGCATCAACGCCTCCGAAGCCCTGTCCCGCGTGCCGGGCCTGGTGGTGCAGAATCGCCAGAATTATGCCCAGGACTTGCAGATTTCCTCTCGCGGCTTCGGCGCGCGTTCGGCATTTGGCGTGCGCGGTATCAAGCTGATTGCCGATGGTATTCCCGCCAGCACCCCGGACGGCCAGGGGCAGGCGGCCACCTTCAACCTCGACACCGCCGAACGCATTGAAGTGCTACGCGGCCCGGCAGCCACGCTGTACGGCAGCAATGCTGGCGGGGTGATCCAGATGTTCTCCCGCGACGGCGAAGGCCCACCGCGCATCGGCGCCGAAACCCTGGTGGGCAGCGATGGAATGAGCAAGAACCACCTCACCGCCGAAGGCGCTGCCAATGGCGCGGGCTTCGTGCTCGATGCTTCGCGCATGGACACCGATGGCTACCGCGACCACAGCAGCGCCCGTCGCGACCAGACCTTCGCCAAGCTCAACGTCGAGCCGGATGACGACAGCAAGCTGGCGCTGATCTACAGCAGCCTGGAGCAGAACGGCACGCAGGACCCGCTGGGGCAGACCTGGGCGGCGTACAAGGCAGACCCGCGCTCGGTCGCTCCCGCCGCGCTGCAGTACAACACGCGGAAAAGTATCGATCACCAGCAATTGGGCATGAATTACGAACGGTATTTCGGCGATGCGACGCTGCAGGTGAATGCATACACGGGGCGCCGGAGCGTGATTCAGTACCTGTCGATCCCCGATAAATTTGCCAGCGGCGCTCCTAACCCAGCAAACGCCCGTGGCGGTGTGGTCGCCTTCGACCGCAAGTTCTACGGCGGCTCCATCCACTGGCTGCAACCCATCACCAGCGCGCCCGGCGACCTCACCCTGATCACCGGCCTGGACTACGACCGCAGCCAGGATGATCGCCAGGGCTACTCCAATACGCTCAACGGTGTACACGGTGCCAAAGGCGCCCTGGGCCGCGATGAAATCGACACCGCCACCAGCCTCGACCCGTTCGTGCAAGCCAATTGGCTGCTGGGCGACTGGACCCTGCAAGCCGGCCTGCGTCACAGCACCATGAAGATGGACGTGGACGACCACTTCCTCAGCGACGGCAATGACAGCGGCAGCAAGACCTACCAGAAGAACACACCCTCGGTCAGCGTGATGTACGCGTTCACGCCTGACTTGCACGGTTATGTGAGCGCCGGCAAAGGTTTCGAGACACCGACCCAGGCGGAATCGGCGTACTCCAGCACCTCGAATGGCTTCAACTTCGCGCTCAAGCCGTCAGTCAGCACACAGTATGAAATGGGCCTGAAAGCCCGCATCGGCCAGGACACCCGCGTCAACGCCGCCGTGTTCCAGATCACTACCGAAGACGAGTTGGTGGTACAGCAATCCAGCGGTGGCCGCACCACTTACCAGAACGCCGGACGCACCCTGCGCCGTGGTTTTGAACTGGGCCTGGAAAGCCAACTCAGCGAACACTGGAGCACCAACCTCGCCTACACCCGCCTGCAAGCCACTTACGACAGCGACTTCGTCAGCGGCGGCAGCACGACAATCGACAAAGGCAACTACCTCCCCGGCGTGCCGCAAACCACGCTGTTCGCCGAGCTGAACTGGAAGCCTCGCGACTGGGTCAGCACCGCCGTCGAAGGCATGTACCGCAGCAAGGTCTACGTCGAAGACACCAACCAGCAACATGCAGCACCGGGCTACAGCGTGTTCAACTGGCGCGCACGGTTCGAGCAGAAGGTAGAACACTGGACCTTTCACCAGACATTGCGCCTGGATAACTTGTTGGATCGCCAGTACGTCGGCTCGGTGATTGTGGGTGACGGCAACGGCCGCTATTACGAAGCAGCCCCTGGCCGTTCGTGGTATGCGGGCGCCGGTGCCGAATACCAGTTCTAACCCCCCCACTTGCCCCGCGCTGGGCTGCGCAGCCGCCCCAATAAGGCCGCCGCGTTGTGTCAGGTAGA
>NZ_JBOICG010000416.1:0-9892 GCF_050739995.1 Pseudomonas sp.
TCGCAGCTGTATTCCACTGCCGCACCACCACCAAACAGATCGCCTACCGGCAGGTCCAGGCCTTCTGTGACCCGGCGATCAAACTCCAGCATGGTGGTTTCATCGAAGGCGTTGCCCAAGCTGAGCATCGGGATCTCATGCTTGACCTGGGTGAACGCCGACAGCGCCGCACTGCCGACCCGCTGCGTCGGTGAATCCCGCGTCACCAGATCCGGGTGCTCGGCCTCCAGGGCCTTGAGCTCGTGGAACAGGCGATCGTACTCGGCGTCCGGAATGCTCGGCTCGTCGAGGACGTGGTAGCGGTAGTTGTGCTGATCCAGTTCAGCGCGCAGTTCGAGGATGCGGGTATGGGCGGCGGTCATGGGTGTTCTCTCATAAAGCAAAAGAGCAGCCGAAGCTGCTCAATATGTTAGTGCACGGATTCTACAGGCAACGCTTAAGATCGAACCTCAGCGCTTCTGTGTCAGGGCGCGACGCTCGAACTCGACGATGCGCTGACGGTAATGCTCGATGGTTTGTGCGGTCAGGACGCTGCGCTGGTCGTCCTTGAGCTCGCCATTCAGTTCCTGGGACAACTTGCGCGCTGCCGCCACCATCACGTCGAACGCTTGTTTCGGATGACGCGGGCCCGGCAGGCCGAGGAAGAAGCTCACCGCCGGCGTGCTGAACAGGTCGATATCGTCCAGGTCGAAGGTGCCCGGCTTGACCGCATTGGCCATGGAGAACAGCACTTCGCCGTTACCGGCCATGCTTTCGTGACGGTGGAAAATATCCATCTCGCCAAAACGCAGGCCGCTTTCCAGAATGTTCTGCAACAGCGCAGGGCCTTTGAAGCCAGCGGCGTCGCGGCAGATCACGCTGATCACCAAGACTTCTTCGGCGGCCGGCTGGTCGTTCACCGACTGGCGAGGCGCACTGCTTTTGGCCGGGGTCTCGTCAGGGAAGTCGTCGTCGCGGCTGCTGAAGCTCGGGCCGTCATCGACGTCGAGGTCCAAGTCAGCCTGGCGCGGCTCGGCAACCACCGGAGCGGTGCGCTTGCCACGTTTGGAGGACGGTTCGCGGGCTTCACGCACCGGCGCACTCATCGACGGCAAGTCGTGCTCGTCCAGTTGCGGTTCTTTGTGGGTATCCAGCACACGGGGCGGCCCCAACAGCTCGGCGCTGCCGTCGTCGTCAGGCAAGTTGGACAGGTTACGGTCCAGACGGAACTTGAGCTTGCCCTTGCCACCGCGCATGCGGCGCCAGCCATCAAAAAGAATACCGGCAATGACAATAATGCCGATGACGATCAGCCACTCGCGCAGACCGATTTCCATGTAATCCCGTGCCTCTAATAAAAAATGCTGAAAAATAAGGGGTTTAGCACCGTGCAAACCGCTTTAAAACGTGGCGCCAACTCTATGTTCTGACTGACGTTTTGCCCACGCATACGAAAAATTGACATTAAACTAGCACGACCAAAGATAACTTTACACCGTCTGTCAAAATGCCTTGAACAAATATGTCGATTTGCCACTTTTGCCAGACCGGTAAAACGCCTTACATCGAGCTACAAAAATCCTTTCCAAGCGTGGCTCAAGATTCCACCATCGCCATCGCTTCTTCCACATCCACCGCCACCAACCGCGAACAACCCGGTTCGTGCATCGTGACCCCCATCAACTGATCCGCCATTTCCATGGCGATCTTGTTGTGGGTGATATAGATGAACTGCACCGTCTGGGACATCTCTTTAACCAATCGAGCGTAGCGTCCAACGTTAGCGTCATCCAGCGGGGCGTCAACTTC
Organism: Pseudomonas sp.; assembly: GCF_050739995.1. Taxonomy (GTDB): domain Bacteria; phylum Pseudomonadota; class Gammaproteobacteria; order Pseudomonadales; family Pseudomonadaceae; genus Aquipseudomonas. The sequence goes on from NZ_JBOICG010000416.1 coordinate 1,789, forward strand.
ATCGAGCATGCAGAACGGCGCCGGGTTCAACTTGAAGATGGCAAATACCAGGGCCAATGCGGTCAGTGCCTTTTCGCCACCAGACAACAAATGGATGGTGCTGTTCTTCTTGCCCGGAGGCCGCGCCATGATCGTTACCCCTGTATCGAGTAGATCTTCGCCCGTCAGTTCCAAGTAAGCGCTGCCACCACCGAAAACTTTCGGGAATAACGCCTGTAAACCGCCATTAATCTGATCAAAGGTATCTTTGAAACGATTACGGGTTTCCTTGTCGATCTTGCGGATGACGTTTTCCAGCGTGTCGAGGGCTTCGACCAAGTCGGCGTCCTGGGCATCCAGATAACGTTTACGTTCGGACTGCTGTTGGTATTCGTCGATGGCCGCAAGGTTGATCGCGCCCAGGCGTTGAATACGCGCGGCAATGCGCTCGAGTTCTTCCTCGGCCTCTTTTTCGTTGGCCTGGGCAGTCAGGGTATTGAGCACGCCGTGCAAGTCGTAGCCGTCTTCCAGCAACTGGTCTTGCAGGGTCTTGCGACGGACTGTCAGGGCTTGCCATTCCATGCGCTGCTGTTCGAGCTGGCTGCGGATCAACTGGGATTGCTGCTCGGCCTGGGTCCGACGTTTTTCCGCATCACGCAGTTCACGGTCGGCGTCTTCCAAGGCGATCTGCGCGGTCTTGAGTTCTTCGTCGACGCTCATGCGCTTGTCGAGCAACTCTTCGAGCTTGAGCCGCAACTCTTCCAGCGGGGCTTCGCCCTCCTCCAGGTTGAGGCTCAGTTGCTCACGCTTTTCGGTGAGGCGTTCGGACTGCATTTCCAGGCGTTCAAGGGCCTGGCGCGTCGCATCGTGCTGGGTGCGCAAGGAGCCAAGGCGCACCGCCAATTGGTGCGCATGATCCTTATGCTGCCGTGCTTCCTGACGCACACGGTCAAGGCGTTCACGCAGGCTGTCGCGCTCGGCCAGCAGCAGCTCGCGCTGCTCGGTGTCCAGGGCCATGCTGTCGAGGGCTTCCTGCAATTGCAGGCGCGCTTCACCGATCTGCTCGTGTTCCAGGGCACGCTGCTCGCCCATCTCGGCGACTTCTTCGTCGAGGCGCGTGCGGCGCAAGGTCAGTTGCTCGACCTTGGCTTTGCTCGCAGACAGCTGGGCTTTCAATTCGCCTTGCTGGCGCGCTTCATCCTGCAACAAGCGGCGCAGGTGTTCGCGGCCGGTCTCCTGCTGGCGTTGAGTAGCGCGCAGGGTTTGCAGTTCGGTTTCCAGGCTTTCCAGGGTAGCTTCACGCTCTTCACGCTCGGCGATCAGGTTGACGATCTCTTGACCACGGGCCAGAACGCCGCTTTCAGCTTCACTGGCGCGGCGTACGCGCAGGAAATGGCGGCCGACCCAGTAGCCGTCGCGGCTGATCAGGCTTTCACCGCCACCCAACTGACCGCGCAGAGCCAGCGCCTGCTCCAGAGAGTCCACCGGTTTGACTTGTCCCAGCCAGGGCGACAGATCAATGGCCGCCTCGACCTTGTCCAGCAAACTGCCCGGCACCCGTGCGCCATCAGCCGCCGGGCTGAGCAAACGCAAATCGCCTTGGGCAAACCCGGCCAAGTCGAAACCGCCAAAATCATCCACCAGTACAGCTTGCAGGTCGGCGCCGAGTACGGTTTCCACCGCCAGCTCCCAACCGGCTTCTACCTTCAAACCTTCGGCCAGACGCGGGCGCTCGGCCAAATGTTGATCACGCAACCACTCGGCCGTACCGGTACCGGGGTCCAACGCCGCCTGCTGCAAGGCTTCCAGCGAAGCCAGTCGACCGTTGAGCCGCTGCAAATCACCCTGGGCCTGTTGCTGCGCCTGGGTCGCCTGTTGCAGTTGCTGACGCAATTGCTCCAGGCGCTCCACTTGTTGTTCTTCACTGGCTTCCAGCTCTTCCAGCGTCATTTCGCTTTCGGCCAGTTGCTCGCTCAGTTCCATGATCGCCGCGTCTTCCGGGTCGGCGGCCAGCAATGCGCGCTCTTCCTGCATCCGACGCTGGCGCTCGGCCAGACGCTCCATGCTGGTTTCCAGTTGCTGGATACGCGACTGCTGCACCTCGGCCTGACGGCGCGGCTCGGCGGACTTCAGGTTGAACGTATCCCACTGCTCCTGCCAGCCGTGCATGGTGGTTTCGGATTCTTCCAGGGCAGCGGCGGCCTCTTCGGCGGCGGCGCTGGTGATTTCCTGCTCGGGGGTGAGCATGTCCAGCTCTTCGCCGAGGGTCAGCAGCAAGGTGCGGTCGTGGCCCAGGTGAGATTCGGTTTCCAGCCGCGCGCGTTCGGCTTCCTTCAAGTCATCCTGCAGCTGGCGCAGGCGTTGCTGGCCGTGCTGAATGCTTTGCTCGACGCGGGCAATGTCGCCGCCCACCGAGTAGAAGCGGCCTTGCACCAGATTGAAGCGCTCGGACAGGTCATGATGGCCGTCACGCAGCCGCTCGATGCTGGCGTCAGCATTGCGCTGCTCGGCCACCAAGGCTTCGAAGCTGATTTCCTGGGTACCAATGATCGCCTCGCGCTGGCCGACCTGATCATTCAATGCCTGCCAGCGCAGGGCCGACAGTTGCGCCTTGAGCTGGCGTTCCTCGCCCTTGTATTCCTGATATTTCTCGGCGGCCTGGGCCTGGCGGTGCAGGCGCTCCAACTGGCGCTCCAGCTCTTCGCGCAGGTCAGTCAGGCGAGCGAGGTTTTCATGGGTGCGACGAATACGGTTTTCCGTCTCACGGCGGCGCTCCTTGTACTTGGAGATGCCGGCCGCTTCTTCGATAAAGTTACGCAAGTCCTCGGGCTTGGCTTCGATCAGCTTGGAGATCATGCCTTGCTCGATGATCGAGTAGCTGCGCGGGCCCAAGCCTGTGCCAAGGAAGATATCGGTGATGTCACGGCGTCGGCATTTGGTGCCGTTGAGGAAATAGCTGTTCTGGCTGTCGCGGGTCACTTTGCGACGGATGGAGATTTCCGCGTAGGCCGCGTATTCGCCGATCAAGGTGCCGTCGGAGTTGTCGAACACCAGTTCGATGCTCGCCTGGCTCACCGGCTTGCGGCTGGTCGACCCGTTGAAGATGACGTCGGTCATCGACTCGCCGCGCAGGTTTTTTGCCGAGCTCTCGCCCATCACCCAGCGAACGGCGTCGATGATGTTCGACTTGCCGCAACCGTTGGGCCCGACCACCGCCGCCATGTTACTGGGGAAGTTCACCGTGGTCGGGTCGACGAAGGATTTGAACCCCGCCAGTTTGATGCACTTGAGCCGCACGTTTAGGCGTCCGCCAACGCAGCGATCACCAACGAGCAACTGCGCTCGCCGTAAGCCGACAACACCAGGCGAATCTGCACCAGGTCACGGGCCAGCACGGCGGCAAGCAACTGCTCGAACAACGCCAGGTACTCGCTCATGGACGCCTTGCGCTGATCCAGGGCCAGGTAATAGGCGCGGTTCATCGCCGGTTGCAGGTTTTCGACGGTTTCCTGCAAATACGGGTTGTTGGCGAAGGGGTACGCGGCGCGCATCACGTTGAAGCTTTCTTCGACGAAGGCGCGGATGTCCTGGCGCTCGAAGTTGGTGACCAGCCGCTGCTGGATCTGCACGAATGGCGCCATGTCGGCCTGGGTCTGCCAGCCTTGGGCCACGGCATTGCCAAGCAGGATGTACAACTCGCTCATCAACGTGCACAGGCTCTGCACCTTGTGCGCAGTGAGCTCGGTGACATGGGCACCACGGCGCGGCAGGATCGCGATCAGGTGGCGGCGTTCGAGGATCAGCAAGGCTTCACGCACGGAACCACGGCTGACATTGAGCGCCAGTGTGACCTTCTGTTCCTGGATTCGCTCCCCAGGCTTGAGATCGCCGCGAATGATACGTTCGGCGAGGTGGTGAGCAATTTGCTCGGCGAGACTGTCCGGCGCCTTGAACGTCATGTTTTCCCTTCAAAATCTTCTATCGGTACAAGCGCGGCAGTGTAGCGCATTGGCCCGCTGATGGCGCTACGCCCACCGGGGCGAATTTGGCATGAAATAAGCAACGATGAACAGCCACAAGCCCCCGAAAACGCCGGTTCCAGAAGACTGGACCATAATTGAAAGTGTTGCGACCGGATTTTCTTGACCTTCTGGTCAGAAAATCATTGACCGAAAAGTCAGAGATGACTAGATTCGGCGCAAAGCGGTTAACAACAATAATGAGTCTGCGAGGCCTTCCGTGATCCAGTTTTTACTTAACCAGGAACTCCGTAGCGAGCACGCCCTGGACCCCAACCTGACCGTGCTCAACTATTTACGTGAGCATTTGGGCAAATCCGGTACCAAGGAAGGCTGCGCCAGCGGCGACTGTGGTGCGTGCACCGTCGTCGTCGGCGAACTGCACAGCGATGAACACGGCATAGAACAGATTCGCTATCGCAGCCTCAATTCCTGCCTGACCTTTGTCTCGTCGTTGCACGGCAAACAACTGATCAGCGTAGAAGACCTCAAGCACCAAGGCCAACTCCACAGCGTGCAACAAGCCATGGTCGAGTGCCACGGCTCGCAATGTGGCTTTTGCACCCCGGGTTTTGTGATGTCGCTGTTCGCCCTGCAAAAAAACAGCGACGCTCCCGACAGCCAAAAAGCCCACGAAGCCCTCGCCGGCAACCTGTGCCGTTGCACCGGCTACCGCCCGATCCTCGCTGCCGCCGAACAGGCCTGCTGCAACAAACCCCAGGATCAGTTCGACAGCCGCCAGGCCGAGACCATCGCTCGCCTCAAAGCCATCGCACCGACCCAAACCGGTGAACTCAACAGCGGCGACAAACGCTGCCTGGTACCTCTGACGGTGGCCGATTTGGCCGACCTCTACGACGCCTATCCGCAGGCACGCCTGCTGGCCGGCGGCACCGACCTGGCACTGGAAGTCACGCAGTTTCACCGCACGCTGCCGGTGATGATCTACGTCGGCAACATTGAAGAAATGAAGCGCATCGAGTCGTTCGACGACCGGCTGGAAATCGGCGCAGCCACCGCCCTGTCCGACTGCTACGCCGCGCTGCATCACGAATACCCGGACTTCGGCGACCTGCTGCATCGCTTTGCCTCCCTGCAGATCCGTAACCAGGGAACCCTGGGCGGTAATATCGGCAACGCCTCGCCCATTGGTGACTCACCGCCCCTGCTGATCGCCCTCGGCGCGCAGATCGTGCTGTGTAAAGGCAATACGCGCCGCACGCTCGCGCTGGAAGACTACTTCATCGACTACCGCGTCACCGCCCGCCAGGACAGCGAGTTCATCGAGAAGATCATCGTACCCAAGGGCCACTCGCGGTTCCGTGCGTACAAGGTTTCCAAGCGGCTGGACGATGATATTTCCGCAGTGTGTGCCGCGTTCAACCTGAAGATCGATAACGGTGTGATCAGCGATGCCCGCGTTGCCTTCGGCGGCATGGCAGCCACGCCCAAGCGCGCGAAAAGCTGCGAAGCCGTGTTGGTCGGTGCGACCTGGAACGCCGCCACCGTGGAAAAAGCCTGCGCCGCCCTGGCCGAGGATTTCACCCCGCTGTCGGACTTCCGCGCCAGCAAGGAATATCGCCTGCTCAGCGCACAGAACCTGCTGCGCAAATACTTCATCGAACTGCAAACGCCGCACATCGAGACTCGGGTGACCGCTTATGTCTAACCATCACGCCGTCGTTAAAACCCAGGCCGAACTCGCCGAGCTGTTTGCCCAGGACCTCACGTCCGGCGTGGGCCGCAGCGTCAAGCATGACAGCGCCGCCAAACACGTCAGCGGCGAAGCACAGTACATCGATGACCGCCTGGAATTCCCGAATCAACTGCACCTGTATGCACGCATGTCCGACCGCGCCCATGCACGCATCATCAGCATCGATACGGCGCCCTGCTACGCCTTTGACGGCGTGCGCATTGTCATCACACACGAAGACGTACCGGGCCTGAAGGACATCGGCCCGCTGATGCCCGGCGATCCGCTGCTGGCCATCGACACCGTTCAGTTTGTCGGCCAGGTTGTGTTGGCGGTGGCCGCCCGCGATCTGGAAACCGCACGCAAGGCCGCCATGGCAGCGGTGATCGAATACGAAGACCTGGAACCGGTACTGGACGTGGTCGAGGCCTTTCGCAAGAAGCATTTCGTGCTCGATAGCCACACCCACCAGCGCGGTGATTCGTCCGGCGCCTTGGCCACCGCAAAAAACCGTATCCAGGGCACGCTGCATATCGGCGGCCAGGAACACTTCTACCTGGAAACCCAGATTTCCTCGGTGATGCCCACCGAAGACGGCGGCATGATCGTCTACTGCTCCACGCAAAACCCCACCGAAGTACAGAAGCTGGTGGCCGAAGTGCTGGACGTATCGATGAACAAGATCGTCGTCGACATGCGCCGCATGGGCGGCGGCTTCGGCGGCAAGGAAACCCAGGCGGCCAGCCCGGCGTGCCTGTGCGCGGTGGTAGCACGCCTGACCGGCCAGCCGACCAAGATGCGTCTGCCCCGGGTGGAAGACATGCTGATGACCGGCAAGCGTCACCCCTTCTATATCGAGTACGACGTCGGCTTCGACGACAATGGCCGACTGCATGGGATCAACCTGGAGCTGGCGGGTAACTGCGGCTGTTCGCCGGACCTGTCGAATTCGATTGTCGACCGTGCGATGTTCCACGCTGACAACTCGTATTATCTGGGCGATGCCACCGTCAACGGCCATCGCTGCAAGACCAACACCGCCTCCAACACCGCCTATCGCGGTTTCGGCGGCCCGCAAGGCATGGTCGCCATCGAGGAAGTGATGGACGCCATTGCCCGTCATCTGGCGCTCGATCCGCTGGCCGTGCGCAAGGCCAATTACTACGGCAAGACCGAGCGCAACGTCACCCACTACTACCAGACCGTCGAGCACAACATGCTCGAAGAGATGACCGCCGAGCTTGAGGCCAGCAGCCAATACGCCGAGCGCCGAGAAGCGATCCGCCTGTACAACGCCCACAGCCCGATCCTGAAAAAAGGCCTGGCGCTGACACCGGTGAAGTTCGGCATTTCGTTTACGGCGAGCTTCCTCAACCAGGCCGGTGCACTGATCCACATTTACACCGACGGCAGCATCCATTTGAACCACGGTGGCACCGAGATGGGCCAGGGCTTGAACACCAAGGTTGCACAGGTGGTGGCCGAAGTGTTCCAGGTGGAAATCGACCGCGTACAGATCACCGCGACCAACACCGACAAGGTGCCCAACACCTCGCCAACCGCGGCGTCCAGCGGTGCCGACCTGAACGGCAAGGCCGCGCAGAACGCTGCCGAAACCATCAAGCAGCGCCTGGTGGAGTTTGCCGCACGCAAATACGACGTGAGTGAGGCGGATGTGGAATTCCACAACGGCCACGTGCGCGTGCGCGATCAGATCCTGACCTTTGAGGCCTTGATCCAGCAGGCGTATTTCGCTCAGGTCTCACTGTCGAGCACCGGTTTCTACAAGACCCCGAAAATCTTCTACGACCGTGGCCAGGCACGCGGTCGGCCGTTCTACTACTTCGCATTCGGCGCAGCCTGCTGCGAAGTGATCGTCGATACCCTGACCGGCGAATACAAAATGCTGCGCACTGACATTCTTCACGACGTGGGCGCCTCGCTGAACCCGGCCATCGACATTGGCCAAGTAGAAGGAGGCTTCATCCAGGGCATGGGTTGGCTGACCATGGAAGAGTTGGTGTGGAACAACAAGGGCAAGCTGATGACCAACGGCCCGGCCAGCTACAAGATCCCGGCCGTGGCAGACATGCCGCTGGACCTGCGGGTGAAACTGGTGGAAAACCGTAAGAATCCGGAAGACACGGTGTTTCATTCCAAGGCCGTGGGCGAACCGCCGTTCATGCTCGGGATTGCCTCGTGGTGCGCGATCAAGGATGCGGTGGCGAGCCTCGGTGATTATCGCCATCAGCCAAAGATCGATGCGCCGGCGACACCGGAGCGGGTGTTGTGGGGGTGTGAGCAGATGCGGCAGTTGCAGGCAACAAAGCCTGTTGAGACTGAAACCGAGATGGCTTCGCTTTAGGACCGAGGCGCTGCCATCGCAGGCAAGCCAGCTCCCACACTTGGA
>NZ_JBOICG010000417.1:0-6282 GCF_050739995.1 Pseudomonas sp.
TGGTGCCCCGAGGGAGACTCGAACTCCCACTCCTTTCGAAAACGGATTTTGAATCCGCCGCGTCTACCAATTCCGCCATCAGGGCTCAATGGCGGCGAAGTATAGAGATGAGATTACCGTTGGTCAATCACGTTTCATGGTCAATTTTCACTATTTCCGCTAGACTTCCCGGCCCTGCTAGACGAACCCCATCATGCGCGTTGCTGACTTTACTTTTGAGCTCCCTGATTCGCTGATCGCTCGCCACCCTTTGGCCGAGCGTCGCGCCAGTCGACTGCTGACCCTGGACGGGGTCAGCGGTGCCCTCGCACACCGTCAATTCACTGATTTGCTTGAGCATTTGCGCCCAGGCGATTTGATGGTGTTCAACAATACCCGGGTGATTCCGGCACGGCTGTTTGGCCAGAAAGCGTCCGGCGGCAAGCTGGAAATTCTGGTGGAGCGGGTGCTGGACAGCCATCGTGTGCTGGCTCATGTGCGCTCGAGCAAATCACCGAAACCGGGTTCGTCCATCTTGATCGATGGCGGTGGCGAAGCCGAGATGGTGGCGCGTCATGATGCGTTGTTCGAACTCAAGTTCGCCGAGGAAGTGCTGCCGTTACTGGATCGCGTCGGCCATATGCCGTTGCCTCCTTATATAGACCGCCCCGACGAAGACGCGGACCGCGAGCGCTATCAGACGGTGTACTCCCAGCGCCTCGGTGCTGTGGCCGCGCCGACTGCCGGGCTGCATTTCGACCAACCGCTGCTGGATGCGATTGCCGCCAAGGGCGTCGAGACCGCCTATGTAACCCTGCACGTGGGGGCCGGCACTTTTCAGCCGGTGCGTGTGGATAAGATCGAAGACCACCATATGCACAGCGAATGGCTGGAAGTCAGCCAGGAAGTTGTTGATGCCGTTCAAGCGTGCAAGGCGCGCGGCGGTCGTGTGGTGGCGGTTGGCACCACCAGCGTGCGCTCCCTGGAGAGCGCGGCGCGCGATGGCGTGCTCAAGCCGTTCAGTGGCGACACCGATATCTTTATTTTCCCAGGCCGGCCGTTCCATGTGGTCGATTGCCTGGTCACCAACTTCCATTTGCCGGAATCCACGCTGTTGATGCTGGTGTCGGCATTTGCCGGTTACCCGGAAACCATGGCCGCTTATCAAGCCGCCATCGCCAACGAGTACCGTTTTTTCAGCTACGGTGATGCGATGTTTATCACCCGTAACCCGGCGCCACGCGGCCCAGAGGAACAACTATGAGTCGTATGTCGTTTGAATTGCTCGCCACCGACGGCAAGGCCCGTCGTGGTCGCCTGACCTTTCCGCGCGGCACGGTGGAGACCCCGGCCTTCATGCCGGTCGGCACCTATGGCACCGTAAAAGGCATGCTGCCGCGAGACATCGTCGCCACCGGCGCCGAGATCATCCTCGGCAACACCTTCCACCTGTGGCTGCGCCCGGGCACGGAAGTGATCAAGAAACATGGCGACCTGCATGACTTCATGAAGTGGCAAGGCCCGATCCTGACCGACTCGGGCGGTTTCCAGGTGTTTAGCCTGGGCGCCATGCGCAAGATCAAGGAGGAGGGCGTGACCTTCGCCTCGCCGGTAGACGGTTCCAAAGTGTTCATGGGCCCGGAAGAGTCGATGCAAGTGCAGCGTGACCTGGGCTCCGACATCGTGATGATTTTCGACGAATGCACGCCGTACCCGGCGGATGAAGACGTCGCACGGGTTTCCATGGAGCTGTCGTTGCGCTGGGCCCAGCGTTCGAAGAATGCCCACGGTGATAACACCGCGGCGCTGTTCGGCATTGTGCAGGGCGGTATGCATGAAAGCTTGCGCAAGCGCTCGCTGGAAGGCTTGGACAAGATCGGCTTCGACGGCCTGGCCATCGGCGGTTTGTCGGTGGGCGAGCCCAAGCACGAGATGATCAAGGTGCTGGATTATCTGCCGGGCCTGATGCCCGCTGACAAACCTCGTTACCTTATGGGCGTTGGCAAACCGGAAGATCTCGTAGAGGGTGTGCGCCGCGGTGTGGACATGTTCGATTGCGTGATGCCAACCCGTAATGCCCGCAATGGGCATCTGTTCATCGATACAGGCGTGCTGAAGATCCGTAACGCGTTCCATCGCCATGATGATTCGCCGCTGGATCCCACCTGTGATTGCTACACCTGCCAGAACTTCTCCCGTGCTTATCTGCACCATCTGGACAAATGCGGGGAAATGCTGGGTAGCATGTTGAATACCATCCACAATTTGCGCCATTACCAAGTCCTGATGGCTGGTTTGCGCGAGGCTATTCAACAGGGTACATTGGCCGCCTTCGTCGATGCCTTCTATGCCAAGCGCGGGCTCCCTGTGCCGCCCTTGGACTGAGTTTTCCGACCCTAAGATTCACTATTTGCAACTGGAGTGCTAAATGAGCTTTTTTATCTCTAACGCCATGGCTGACGCCGCTGCGCCTGCTGCTGCCGGCCCTATGGGCGGTGGTTTCGAGTGGATTTTCCTGGTCGGTTTCCTGGTCATCTTCTACCTGATGATCTGGCGTCCACAGGCCAAGCGCGCCAAAGAGCAGAAAAACCTGCTGGGCAGCCTGCAGAAAGGTGACGAAGTTGTGACCACCGGCGGTATCGCTGGCAAGATCACCAAGGTTTCCGATGCTTTCGTGGTCCTGGAAGTCTCCGACACCGTAGAAATGAAGTTCCAGAAGGGCGCCATCGCCGCCACGCTGCCAAAAGGCACGCTCAAAGCGATCTGAGTAACAACCTTTACCAATCGACGGGGCGCGCAAGGCGCCCCGCGTTATAAGCGGGCGGCGTGATGCTGAACAAATACCCTCTGTGGAAATACGTACTGATCCTGGCGGTGCTGGCGATCGGTTTTATTTATTCCGCTCCCAATCTCTATCCTGATGACCCGGCGATCCAGATCACTGGCGCCAGCACTGCGCTGCAAGTCAATCAGGCTGACCTGGAGCGCGCGAGCAAAGCGCTCACCGACGCAGGTATCCAGGTCAAGGCGGCAACATTGGCGGCTGGTGCGAAGGGCGGCTTGTTGCGCCTGACCAAGGCAGAAGACCAATTGCCGGCCAAGGATGTCGTGCGCAAGGCCATGGGTGACGACTACGTAGTCGCGCTCAACCTGGCACAGACCACCCCGCAATGGCTGCGCAGCATTGGCGCGCACCCGATGAAGCTGGGCCTGGACTTGTCCGGTGGTGTGCACTTCCTGCTGGAAGTCGACATGGACAAGGCCCTCGATGCGCGCCTGAAAGTCTACGAAGGCGACGTGAAGAGCCTGCTGCGCAAAGAGAAGTTGCGTTATCGCAGCCTGCCGCAGCTCAACGGTGCCATCCAGCTGGGCTTCTCTGACGAAGCATCCCGCGAACAGGCCCGTGCCCTGATCCGCAAGAATTTCAATGATTTCGACATCGTACCGGCTGACCTGAATGGCCAGGCTGTACTGCGTCTGGCGATGAGCCCGGCCAAGATCGCGGAAATCCGCGAGTACTCCATCAAGCAGAACTTGACCACGGTACGTAACCGCGTCAACGAGCTGGGTGTGGCCGAACCGATCGTTCAGCGCCAGGGCGCCAACCGTATCGTGGTTGAGCTGCCAGGCGTGCAGGACACCGCTGAAGCCAAGCGTATCCTGGGTAAAACGGCCAACCTGGAGTTCCGTCTGGCTGCTGAGCCGGGTGCTACCCGCGCGACTGCCGAGGAATTCGAGTTCCGCGAAGGTAACCGTCCTCCTGCATTGATCGAGCGTGGCTTGATCATCACCGGTGACCAGGTGACTGATGCCAAGGCTGGTTTCGGCGAGCACGGCACCCCTGAAGTGAACATCCGTCTGGATGGCCACGGCGGCGAACTGATGAGCCGCGCTACGCGCAGCAACGTCGGTCGCAGCATGGCGGTGATCTTCATCGAGCAGCGTCCGGTCACTACCTACACCAAGCAAGTGGTCGACGGTGTCGAGAAAGACGTGCCGGTGCAGACCTTCAAGGAAGAGAAGAAGATCATCAGCCTGGCGACCATCCAGTCGCCGCTGGGTGCTCAATTCCGCATCACTGGCCTGAATGGCCAGGGTGAGTCGTCCGAACTGGCATTGCTGTTGCGTGCTGGTGGCCTGGCGGCGCCGATGTACTTCGCTGAAGAACGTACCATTGGCCCGAGCCTGGGTGCCGACAACATCACCAAGGGTATCGATGCGGCCTTGTGGGGCATGCTGTTCGTTTCCCTGTTCATCATCGCCATCTATCGCTTCTTCGGCGTCATCGCCACCGTGGCCCTGGCGGGCAACATGGTGATGCTGCTGGCCCTGATGTCGCTGCTGGGCGCTACGCTGACCCTGCCAGGTATCGCCGGTATCGTACTCACTATGGGTATGGCGGTAGACGCCAACGTACTGATCTTCTCGCGGATTCGTGAAGAGATCGCGGCGGGCATGACCGTACAGCGTGCAATCAACGAAGGCTTCGGCCGGGCATTTACCGCGATTCTCGACTCCAACTTGACCACTTTGTTGGTCGGCGGGATTCTCTTTGCCATGGGCACCGGCCCGGTCAAGGGTTTTGCGGTGACCATGTCCCTCGGTATCTTTACCTCGATGTTCACGGCCATCATGGTGACCCGCGCAATGGTCAACCTGATCTTTGGTGGGCGTGACTTCAAGAAGTTGTGGATTTAAGGGGCTGCCATGTTACGTACAATCAACTTCATGGGCGTTCGCAACATTGCGTTCGGCGTCACCGTGCTCCTTACCGTTCTGGCGTTGTTCAGCTGGTTCCATAAGGGCCTGAACTACGGTCTGGATTTCACCGGCGGTACGCTCATCGAGCTGACCTACGAGAAGCCGGCTGACGTCACCTTGGTGCGCAGTGAGCTGGTCAAGGCTGGCTATCACGAAGCCATCGTGCAGAGTTTCGGTGCAACCACTGACCTGCTGGTGCGTATGCCGGGCGAAGATCCGCAGTTGGGTCACCAGGTGGCCGAGGCCTTGCAGAAGGTCGGCGGCGACAATCCGGCATCGGTCAAGCGCGTCGAATTCGTCGGCCCGCAAGTGGGCGAAGAGCTGCGCGACCAGGGCGGCCTCGGCATGCTGATGGCGCTGGTCGGCATCATGATCTACCTGGCGTTCCGCTTTCAGTGGAAGTTCGGTGTCGGCGCCATTGTGTCGCTGATCCACGACGTGATCGTGACCGTGGGCATCCTGGCGTACTTCCAGATTACCTTCGACCTGACCGTGCTGGCTGCGGTACTGGCGATCATTGGTTACTCCCTCAACGACACCATCGTGGTATTCGACCGGGTTCGTGAGAACTTCCGCGTACTGCGCAAGGCGACGTTGATCGAGAACATCAACATCTCCACTACCCAGACTCTGTTGCGGACCATGGCGACGTCGATCTCCACGCTGTTGGCGATTGCGGCGCTGATGATCTTCGGTGGCGACAACTTGTGGGGCTTCTCCCTGGCGCTGTTCATCGGCGTTCTGGCGGGTACCTACTCGTCGATCTACATCGCCAACGTGGTGCTGATCTGGCTGAACCTCAACAGCGAAGACTTGATCCCTCCTGCTGCTACCGGCAAGGAGGTCGACGACCGCCCTTGATGGGCGTTTGTTGACACGCTGTTACAAAGAAGGCGCGAGTATTGAACTCGCGCCTTTTTTTTTGCTCCAAGGCTGGGTATAGCGCGGACGTTTCAGTCCGCTTGTGATGGTCAGGAGGTTCATGTGAACAAGTCGTTGCTGGTTGGTGCGGTACTGGGTGCTGTCGGTGTGACTGCCGGGGGCGCTGTTGCCACCTACAGCCTGGTAAAAAGCGGCCCTGAGTATGCGCAAGTACTGGCGGTACAGCCGGTCAAAACCCAGATCAAAACGCCTCGCGAAGTGTGCAAGGACGTTGCAGTAACCCGGCAGCGGCCGGTGCAGGATCAGCATCAGATCGTCGGTACCGTGGTCGGTGCGTTGGCCGGTGGCCTGTTGGGTAATCAGGTCGGTGGCGGTAATGGCAAGAAGCTAGCCACCGTGGCTGGTGCAGTTGGTGGTGGTTATGCCGGTAACAAGGTTCAGGAAGGTATGCAGAACCGCGACACCTACACCACCACGCAAACTCGCTGTAATACCGTTAACGACATCAGCGACAAGGTTGTCGGCTATGACGTGCGTTACAACCTGGATGGCAAGGAAGGCACCGTGCGTATGGAGCGCGATCCTGGTAGCCAGATTCCAGTCGACAAAGAAGGTCGTCTGATTCTCGGCCAGAACCAGCAGTAATCCTGAGCCTTGTAT
>NZ_JBOICG010000418.1:0-16002 GCF_050739995.1 Pseudomonas sp.
GGGTCCCTCTTGCATCCGAAAGAAGGGTTCGCCGTCCACCAGGCGGCTTTTATGCACCAGGGGGAAGGTCAGGTTCGGCAACGCCGGGGCAATGGCTTCGTAGAATTTGTCGATGCGCCGCGTGGGAAACAGCTGCTGGTAAGCCGAGCGGCTCTGCGGGTTGGCCGAGAACAGCACCAGCCCCGCCGTGTGCCGATCAATACGATGCAGGGGCACCAGCGAGGGATTGTCCAGACGACGAATCAGACGGCGCAGCAGGGTGTGTTCGACGTACTCACCGGCCGGGGTCACCGGCAGGAAATGGGGTTTGTCCGCCACCACCAGGTGCTCATCGGCATACAGGATGGTTTCCTGTACGGGAATCACCTTCTCATTGGGCACTTCACGGAAGTAGTAGATGCACAGGCCTTCCTTGTAAGCCAGGCTCTGGCTGATCGGGCTGCCATTCACATCCAGCACCCGACCGCGTGCGATGCGGTCCAACCAGTGTTCACGGCTGATGGCCGCAAAGTGGTCGCACAGGCAATCCAGCACCGTGGCCCAAGGGCCAGGAGGCAGATACAAGGTGCTGGCTTGGTGCTGGGAGGCGGAAAAACCCGAAGTGCTCATGAAGATGCTCGAAACCCGGAAAAACAAGCCGGCATTATCCCGCAAGGAGCGGGACTGAGCCTAGGGTTGATCTCAGGCTTTGGCCAATTGCGTTCGCCGGATGGGCGAGGCACTCGCCGCCTCGGTAAACTCCTTGAGCCAGCGCAGCACATCCACCGCTTCCCAGCGGCCGGGATCGTACAATGCGTACAACAAGCCCTGATATCCCACTACATCCAATTGCTTGTGATAACCGGCGCGCTGGAACAACGCCTCGATCTCCGCAAAGCAGGTGTTGAAATGCACTTTGTTAAACGGCGTCTTGCCTTCCGTGACCAGGCCGTCGAGGCGCAGCTCGTTCACCGCGTCGCGCACGACATCGGCGGACATGCGATTGACGCTGCTTTTCAGTTGTTCAACATTCACCACGGGCGTTCCCTCTATTCAATCGCTGTACAAACATACAGTAACGTAATATTTAGAAACCCGCCATCGGATAACACTCAACGAAGGAAGGCCACCACCTGTTGTGTGTCAAAAGGCCAATCCAGTTCCATCCCCGTATCCACCCGGCGAAGCACCGGAATTCGCAGGCCGTAGGCTTCGGTCAGGTCGTCGGGGTCGGTGATATCCACCAGTTCCACCAGCAATCCGTGCTCGACGAGCGGTATGATTTCGGCTTCGGCAATCTCACAAAGATGACAACCCAGGGTGCCGAACAACTGGCATTCAGGAAGCATGACGAAAGGACCTGATCAGAAAACAGGCGACCATTCTAAGCCCGCTGACGGCCTGAAGCCCACCACGGCAAAAAACGGCCCCAGATCACCATGGCCTGCCGATCAATCCTGACTGACCGCGCCGATTTTATGGATCGACAGATCGGCGCCGTAGTATTCCTCTTCCTGGCTCAGGCGCAGGCCGTGCACGCGCTTGATCAGGCCGTACACCAACAGGCCGCCGACCAGCGCCACCGTCACGCCAAGGGCAGTGCCGATCAATTGGCTGATGAGGCTGACACCGCCCAGGCCGCCCAAGGCCGTCTGGCCGAAGATGCCACACGCGATACCGCCCCATACGCCACACAGGCCATGTAGCGGCCACACACCCAGTACGTCATCGATCTTCCAGCGATCCTGGGCCGCGATGAAGAACCCTACAAACAACCCACCCGCGACCGCACCGGTGACCAGAGCGCCCACCGGATGCATCAAGTCTGAGCCCGCGCAGATCGCCACCAGCCCGGCCAGCGGACCGTTATGCAGGAAGCCCGGGTCATTGCGGCCGATGATCAGCGCCGCAACCGTGCCACCGACCATTGCCATCAGCGAGTTGACGGCGACAAGGCCGCTGACGCCATTGAGGGTTTGCGCGCTCATCACGTTAAAGCCGAACCAGCCGACGATCAGAATCCACGAGCCCAACGCCAGGAACGGAATGCTCGACGGAGCAAACGCCACCAGCCGCCCTTCCCTGTATCGTCCATTACGCGGGCCCAATAGCAGCACCGCCGCCAGCGCCAGCCAGCCGCCCATGGCGTGCACCACCACGGAACCGGCAAAGTCATGGAAGCTGGCGCCAAAGGTTGCAAGCAGCCAGGCTTGCACGCCGAAATTGCCGTTCCACACCAGGCCTTCGAAAAACGGATAGATAAACGCTACGATCAGCGCAGTAGCGCATAGCTGAGGTGCGAACTTTGCGCGCTCGGCAATCCCCCCCGAAATGATCGCCGGGATCGCCGCCGCGAACGTCAGCAGGAAAAAGAACTTCACCAGGCCGTAGCCGTGATCGGCGCTGATCACCGCCGCCGGCTGCATGAAGCTCACACCGTAAGAGATCCAATAGCCTATAAAGAAATAGGCCAAGGTGGAGATGGCGAAGTCGCTGAGGATCTTCGACAAGGCATTCACCTGGTTTTTCTGGCGCACCGTGCCGACTTCCAGGAACGCGAAACCGGCGTGCATGGCCAGGACCATGACCGCCCCGATCAGGATGAACAGGGTGTTGGAGCTGTGGACTAGGGTAGCCACCGCACTTTGTATATTTTCCATGGAGGTTGGCAGGCCTGCATTAAAGGCAAAAAGCACCAAAGCGGTTCAAGCCAGGGTATCGCGCACTAAATTGGCACCAACAGCCCCGCCCCTCTTCAGAGGGCGTGAACCGCTTTAGCGCAGCGATCAACACAACAGGCCATTGCCGACAGGGTTTTTCCGCGAGTTTCAGTTATTTAGGGTAAGGTTTTTCAAGGCATTAGCCGCAACCCGCCCAGATTCAGCGCAGCCCTCGGGGAGGCGCACCAAGGCAAAGCAAAAGCTGTACCAGACAATTGCACTGAACCTTCACCGAAGCCGGTGACTCGAAATCATACGTACCGAATCAGCCACTCACGGAGATAACCATGGCCAGAAAAACGGCAAAGACTGCTCAAGAAATACTGATGGAGGATTTTCAGACCCTGGTTGCCGACACTGAGAAATTGCTGGACGACACCGCCGTACTGGCCGGTGACCAGGCCGATGAGTTGCGCAGCAAGATTCATGAAAGCCTGCTCAAGGCCCGCGAAACCCTGCAACTGACCGAAGACTCTCTGCGTGAACGTGGCCAGGCAGCCGTCGCCGCCACTGAGGATTACGTGCAGGCCAACCCTTGGCAGTCGGTCGGCATCGCCGCTGGCGTGGGCTTTCTGATCGGCCTGCTGGCCACAAGGCGCTAATCATGTCTATCGGCGAAACCGAGTCGTCCAAGGGCACAAGTTCAACCTCACGACGCCTGGGCGCGGCCGTTCTGGGCTTGTTGCACAGCCACGTCGAACTGTTTGGCATCGAACTGCAGGAACAGAAGGCGCGAACCGTCAGCCTGTTGTTGTTTGCCGGGCTGGCGCTGGTGTTTGCCCTACTGTTGCTGGTGGGGTTGTCGGCGCTGGTGATGATCCTTGTATGGGACACCTACCGGCTCACGGGGATCATCAGTCTCTGCGTGTTTTACATCCTGGCCGCAGCGTTCTGCGGGTTGCGCCTGAAAGCGGCGATCTTCGATGAATCCACGCCCTTCCATGCCACGCTTGAAGAGTTGGCCAATGACCGGGAGCGCCTGCTGCCATGAGCTTGACTGAAATCCCACCCTCCACTTCACGCCGGGAAATGCGCAAGGCGTTAATCCGCCTGCGCATGGAAATGCATCGCCAGGAGATTCGCCACGAATCCCAACAACTGCTGGCGCCCCTGCACAAAATGCGCGACATGCGCCACAACTGGCAAGACAGCCTGGGCATCAAGCATGCGCCGCTATGGGGCGTGGCGGCGGTGACGCTGCTGGGCTTTTTTACCGGCAAAGGCGCCAAGGGCGGCAGTATCAGCAGCCTGACGCGCCTGGTGCGATTGGGTGCCGGGCTGATCCCGTTGATCAAGCTGGCCCTGCAAAGCGCACGTAAAGGCTGAACTGCGCGGGCTGTATTCTTGCCGATAGAATCGGCCCGCCCTTTCATCAGACGGTCATTTGGATGACGTTTTTGAGACGTTTCGCAAGGGTGATACAGCCGGCACGGGCTTAACATGGTGGACATATTTTATGTCACGAGGCCATCCCGTGCGCCAATCACAGCCAGCGCGTTCATTTCAGCCACGCAATATTCCCTCACAGAGCAAACTGAGCTCGTTTGCGGCTCAGTTCCGCCACGCGATGGCGCAACAGGATTACTCTGCCGCTCGCCTTTGCTGTGAAAAAGCACTGAGCATGATGCCGGGAAATATGTCGGTGTTCAGCGACTATGCATTGTGTCTGTTGCGTGAAGGCAAACATGCAGCGTCGTATAACGCCTACCGGCAAATCTATCAATCCCCGCAGCGTGCCAACGCGTCGACTACATGGCTTGACGGACTGACCGAGGTTTGTGGTTGGTTAGGTAAAACGGATGAGTTGCGTCGTTACGGAAACGAGTCACTGACGTCTGCTGACAACGCCCTGAAAGATTTCAAAAAGTGGGAGCTACCACAGACGCCAATAAAACCATTCGATGCCAACCGTCCTGAGAAAAACGTGATTGCATACAGTCTTTACGGTGATCAGCCACGCTACTGCGAAACGTTGATCGAGAATGCCTCGCTTGCGCGTGAACTCTACCCCGCCTGGACGTGCAGGGTTTATCTGGATAACAGCGTTCCGGACCACGTCAAGACCCGCCTGCAAAACGCAGGAATGGTGTTGATCGACATGAGCGCTGAAAAAGAAATATTACCGACCCTTTGGCGTTTTCTGGTCATGGATGACCCGAGCGTTGAGCGTTTCATCGTTCGAGATGCTGATTCCCTTCTTTCGGAGCGCGAAGCCGCGGCGGTAGAAGAGTGGCTGGGCTCACCCTTTCACTTCCACCATATGCGCGATTATTTCACCCATACAGAGTTGTTGTTGGCAGGGATGTGGGGTGGCGTGAATGGGTGTTTCCCGCCTGTCGAAGGGATGATGCGGGCATTTATTCATCAGTATCAGGGCAGCGAGCGTTTCACCGATCAGTCCTTTCTTCGCCAAGTCCTGTGGCCGACGATCAGGGAAAGCCTGTTAAGCCATGACGAGATATTTGGTTTTCATCACGCACAGCGCTGGCCGCAACATAAGCCAATCAGGTGGCAGCAAGCAGCGTTCCATGTCGGCAGCAACACCTCTTACTCCAGCCTTAGGGGTCAATGCGAACTCCCTGCGGGAGAGCGGCAACCGGTAGATCTGATCCGCCAAGGCATGACGGTCCGGTATTACGCTACGGTAAAGAATGGCGAGTGGCTCCTCGGCGTACCGTTCTTTCTCGTCGATGAGTTCAAAGCGGGAGCGATGCAGGTGGTCGCGCCTCCAACCAGCGGACCTCACCCATGATTCCCACATAAATTTGTAGCGTTTCTGACAGCCTTTACTCGTCATCTCCTTGTTTTTTTACTAGTATCCTTCGTCTACGCACTCACGGGGAGAGACTGAGTACCTTGAGGCTAGAAGCTGACACTCAATCATTGAATGAGTTATTACCGTCACCCAGAACGTAACAACTCAGGCAACAATAATGACTCCTTGGTGAAACCGATGAAAAAGATTTCCGGCATGGTTGTATTGGTAGGGCTTGCAGTCTCGGGATGCGCTACAAAAACCCCAGAAAAACCTAGCGTGACACCAGCGCCTGCTGTCGCCCAGCAAGCCTCCCGTGTATCCGCGCCGCCACCAGCAACTCCGCCGCTTCGACATGAAGTCGTATCTACGAACACCAGCCCTGACACCGCAACCCCTGCCGCCTCGGCGGCGGCTCAACCAGAATCCGCACTGAACTCAAACCAGCTGCGCGTTCAGCAATGCCGTAAAGAGCTGGATACACTAAAGCTCTACAACAAAGCGTCTTACGATAAATACGAGGCTGAATTCCAGACCATCGCCAGCAAGACCAATAAATACATGCAGATTAAAGATTCAATCAGTCCTGATATAAACGATATGGCAATGCCGGGCTATCAATTTCAAATTCGTGAGTTCTGCTTCCGCGTCAAGACTCGTCTGTCGCAGCTTGTGATTCGCCAAGCCCGATAATGAATAATCTTTAGGGCGTGCCTTGCGCCCTAAAGATTCTAAACCGCCTGAAACGTCCCATCCGACGCACTGAAACACCCAACCCCTCTTGCCTGCGGCTGAACGTTTAATCGAACAAGACTACTTTCTATCTGATGGTCCACTAGTTTGCGGCCACTTCCAGGACTGATGGGGCCGATCAATCCAGCCCTTTAAGCATCTGAACACGGTTTTTGGGTGGGGAGTATCCCCGGCAATTAACCAACAAACAGGTCTTTAAATTTAAACAGTTCAGAATCGCTGTCCAGGCCAAGCTTGCGCAAGGCAGCCTGCTTTTGTCCACTGATCGTTTTACGACTACGGTTCATTTTTACTCCGATGGCTGAAACACTCAGCCCACCCAGAAAGTAGCGAATCACCTCCAATTCCTTCGGCGATAACTCACGAAGCGAAATTTCAGCCTCTTCGCCTTCAGGCCGAACAGGAACAAAAGGCAGCATGCTTTTTTCTGCGACAGCAAACTTGTCCAGTTCGTGTTGCATATCGGCCGTCAAAAAAAGCTTTCCAGTGGCGACATGGCGAATAGCGTCGATCAACTCTTCCAGCTCTTTACTCTTTCCAATAAAGCCTTTCACCCCCGCCTTTACCACCAACTGGACCACGGCAGCGCTTTCAACAGAGGAATACAATAAAATCTTTATATCAGGGTAGTGCGCCATCAGATGTTTAACCAGCTGAAGTCCATCCATGCTCTTACTGCCCTCGAGCATATAGTCGAGCACAAGAACATCAACTACCCCACTGTCCAGGTAGGGAATGATTTCATCACGACTTTTACAACTGGCAGTCAGAACCATATCCGGCTCGTGCTCCAGGCTGAACTCAACAGCTCTACGAACCAACGGATGATCGTCAACCACTCCCACGCGAAGTACGTTGGGCGCATTGGAAATCATAACTGCTTCCTCATTGTAAACATCCATCCATTAAGACCCGAACAACAATGCCAGCTTCAAATTGAATGATTGTTCAACCAACTTATCAAGGTTCCAGAGCTCGCATAACCACGGATGATAGCGGCGTAGCCATCAAAGCGGCTGCTTACTTCACTGACCCTGTTGTTATAGTAATCAGACTCCGAACTTAATACATCAAGCAAAGTACGTTTACCTAGATGGTACCATTGATCAAAAAAATCGACCCGAATACGATTGGTTTCCGCGGCCAAGCTATGATAAAGAACCGCACGCTCGAGCAATGAGCTGGCATCTTGATTGGCAGCCCTGATCCGCTGTTCCAAATCCCGCTGCTGGTCTTCTACCAAGTAACTGCTCGCCTCGGCTCGCGCCAGTGCAGCACGCTCTGCAGCCCGGGTGGATCCACCACGAAACAGCCCCCAACTGACCTGAAGACCTGTTTCATAGGCCTGCCGGCGTCCTAACTCATCCTGACCGGTGTTCTTGCTGACAACCCAACTGAGCGTCGGCAATCCCGAAGCCCGAACAACCGCTGCCTCAGACTCGGCTGCCTGCTTATCGGCCCTCGCTTTCAGAACAGTCGGATGCGAGTCCACCTGACTCAGTTGGCTTTGTGGGTCGGGAAGGCGCAAGTTCCACTGGGTGGCGGGTGGCAACGTAATCGAAGACTCTCCCAGTAAACGCTGAAGAACAATCTCCGTATCACGGGCCTTGGCCACGGCAGCATCGAGCTGCGATTGAGCGGAAAGCAATCTTCCTTTTGCCTGAGTCAACTCACTCTTTCGGCCCTGATCCACTGCCACGATCCCTTGCAGCATTTTCGTTAACTCTTTCATACGCGCGACGTAATCCTGACTGACGTCAATGACCAAGCGTTGTTTACTCAGTTCGGTCAGCGCACTGGTCACGTCCCATGCAGTGGATTCCGACTCAGCATTGATCGTCAGCGTAGCAGCTTCGGCCTGGGCCTCACGCGTTTTGATGGTGTTACTGGTCTGGCCAAAATCGTACAGCGTCGTGGCCATGTTGAGGTTCAGGGATACAGGATCCTTATTGTCATTGTCCTGGCGATAACCACTGCCAAAGTTAAGGCTTTTACTGCTGCTGGTGACATTCACCTGCGGCCAGCGCTGCCCTTTGGCTTCATCGATACTCTCTTTAGCTGCGTCCGCTTGCGAACGACTGCTATGGATTTTTGGGTTGATGCTCAGGGCCTGCATGACTGCTTGGGAAAACAACGTTCTGACTTCACTTTCGGAAAGCGAATTTTCCAGCTCGGCACGCGACGGTTTCCGTTGGCCGGGTAATGTCGCGCTCGCGCGTAAGTTGAGCAAAGAAACCCCCGTAGACTGTGGCGTGCTCCTGTCAACGACAGGCGTCGCCAAAGGAGCGCTCACAACTGGAGTCGTAGCCTCACGTTGAGCGGGTGGTTCAGGGGGCTTGGGCAACGGTGCATCAGCCGGCCTGACAATAGGCTGACTGGCAATAACCGCCGGGCGCACCGGGTCAACGTTACTCATGATTGGGGGTGAGAACGGCTTGCTCTGCTGAACTTGCGCTGGAGCGGGAGACGGCTTGGCAGGCACGACCACCACGGGAGCCGCAGCCTCACGTAGAGCGGGTGGCTCGGGAGGCGTAGGCAACGGAGCGTCAGCAGGCCGGACAACCGACTGGCTCGCAATAACCACCGGGGGCACCGGGGCGACGTCACTCATCATTATGGGGGGTGAGAACGACTTGCTCTGCTGAGCCTCCGCTGGAGCGGGAGACGGCTTGGCAGGTGCGACTGGAGCTGGCTTATTGACCCCACCGTGTCGTAGCTCAGCAAACATCAGTAGTTCATCATCGCCTTCCGACGCGAGTGCAGCGTTATCGCTGAAGCCGTATAGCGCCAGCGCGATGGATAAACTCAACAAACGCACTGGATACCATGAAGTTTTTTCTCTAGACATGATCAACGCTCACGAAAGGCTTCACGAGCCTTGAAAACTGGCTTCAGCAGGTAGTCAAGAATGGTCTTTTCACCTGTTTTGATTTCGACGTTTGCGACCATGCCGGGGATGATAGGCAGCGCCTTGCCGCCCGCCTCAAGGCTGCTTTTATCGGTCAGAATCATCACGCGATAATAGATAGCGTCAGGGCGCCCGGCGGCGGCTTTCTGATCGTCTTTCAGGGTGTCCGGGCTGATCGTCTCAATCTGTCCGTTGAGGCCGCCGTAGATGGCGTAGTCATAAGCGGTGATCTTCACCGTCGCCTTGAGTCCTGGGTGTAGAAACGCCACGTCGGAGGGCCGGATCTGCGCTTCGACCAGCAGTTGATCCTCCAGCGGTATGATCTCCAGAATCCGCTCACCCGGCTGTATAACGCCACCAATGGTGCTGACGCGTATATTTTTCACGGTGCCGCGCAGCGGCGCGGTGATGGTGGTGCGCTCGACCACATCCGCACGCCCGACCAGGTTCTCCGTCGTCTGGGCCAGTTCAAGCTCAAGCTTGGTCAGCTCGGTATTGGCCTCGGACTGAAAGCGATTCTTCCGGTCTGCTATCTGAGAAATCAGGTCGTTAGCCTGGCGGCGCATACGCAGCAGCTCGACTTCCGACATCAGCCCCCGAGCGGCCAATGGTTCAGCGAGGGCAATTTCTCGCATCGACAGCTCATAGCTTTTTTGCAACGCGCCAACACTCGCATCCTGGGATTTTTTGCGTGATCGGTAGGCACTGGTTTCGAGTTCCACTTCGCGAGGAACGGCAAGAACCTCCTTGTCGAACACCAGCGGAATATCGAACGCCTCTGCGCGTAAACGCGCGATGGTGGCCTTTAGGCCGACAGCTTTACTTTGCACTTCCTGGAAACTGGACTGAGCCCGGGTGGGGTCCATCTGCAGCAGCGCTTGCCCACGCTCGACAATGTCCCCTTCGTGCACTTTCATACTGGCGAGAATGCCGCCCTCCAGGCTTTGGATCACCTGTTCACGGCCTTTGGAAATAACCTTGGCTTCGCCACGCGTAATTTCCTCCACGCGAGCAAAATGCGCCCAGACCAGGCCACCCACCAGGACAAACATGACCATATAAAGCACCAGCTTGGAGCCGGGTGTTGTTTGTGCGAGCAGCGACTCATGGATGTCACTCATGAAGGCAGAGTCGTTGCGCGAAATTTCCTGTTTCTTAGCTTTAAATAACATCATGACCCTCTCAGACCGAAGCCGGCTGGCTTTCAGGTGCCGTTGATGAATTCCCGGCAGGAGGCATCGCCGCATCCACGGAATGGACTCTGTTTACCCGGCTTGCCGCAGGCGTCGCGGGCTTTTGCTGCAGCTTCGCCAGCACCGTATCTTTCGGTCCGTCCAACACGACCTGGCCTTCCTCGACGACAATAATTCTGTCAACCAGCGCCAACATCGATGGGCGATGCGTGACGACGATCAGCGTTTGTTGCTGAACGGCCAATTTCAACTGAGCGATGAAATGCTGTTCTGTCTGGGCGTCCATCGCACTGGTAGGCTCATCCATCAGCAGCAGTGTGGGATTGGCAATCAAGGTCCGGGCCAGGGCAATCAGTTGTCGCTGACCTCCAGACAAGCTGTCACCGCTCTCACCGACAGGCAGATTGATCCCCGCAGGGTGCCGGGCGGCTACCTGGTCGAGGCCGGTCAGTTTGAGGACGCGCAGCAGTTCACGCGCGGTGGCATCCTGGCAACCAATCATCACGTTCTCACGCAACGTACCGTGAAACAGGCGTGCGGACTGGCCCACGAAACCCACGGACCGATGCCAGTCCGCAGGGTCGATCTGACTGACATCCAGGTCGTCAGCGAACATCTGGCCCTTGACCGGTTGGTACAGGCGAGCAATCAGTCTCAGTAACGTGGATTTGCCACTGCCGATGCGCCCGATGATCGCCACGCGCTCTCCGGCTTGAATACTCAGGCTGACGCCTTTGAGTACTTCCGGGTTCGGTTGCATAGGTGGGGCGGGATAGGAGAAGTTCACGCCCTGTAATTTTATATTCCCGCTGATCTCCGGGTGCGGCAGATAGCTACAGGTCTTGTCACGATCGACAGGCATTTCCATCAGTTTATTCAGCGCGTCCAGTGCGGCTTTGGCCTGCTGAAAACGGACTGCCAGTCCTACGACCTGGCTCAGCGGTGCGGTACAGCGACCGGCGAGCATGACCGTACCAATCAGTGCGCCCATGGTCAGCGTACCGGCGTCGATCAAATAAACGCCGGTGACAATCAACGCTACTGTCTGAAACTGTTGCAAGAAGGCCGCAACACCCGTCGCAATGGCTGAGTATTGTTTGGATCGCGTTCCCGATGCGGACTGCATCGCACTGAACCTCTGCCAGCGGCGCTGCATCCAGGCTTCACCGTTGGTAGATTTCAGCGTTTCCATTCCCTCAATGGATTCAATCAGCACGCCTTGTTTCAGGGAGGCTTCTCGCAGGTTGTCCTTCATGACTCGGGCAAGCGGCCACTGAATACCTACGCTCACCACGATAATCAGCGGGATCATCAGCGTCGGTATCCAGGCCAGTGGCCCACCGATTGCAAAAATGACCCCCAGGAAGAGTAAAACGAACGGCAGATCGGTAATCACCGCCAGCGTGGCTGAGGCGATGAAATCACGCACCGACTCGAATTCGCGGATTTGATTTGCAAAGCTGCCTGAGGAGGCAGGCTTATGCTCCATACGGACGGCCAGCGCCTGTCGGAATAAAATACTGCCCAGTACCAGGTCGGCTTTTTTCCCGGCCACGTCGATCAAATGCGCGCGGATGTAGCGGGTCACGGCTTCGAAAACCATTGCCAACGTCACACCGATGGCCAACGACCACAGCGTCACGAATGCCTGGTTGGGGATCACGCGGTCATAGACGTTCATCGTGAAGAAAACGCTGGCCAACGCCAACAGGTTCACCAGGACGGCAGCAATCGCGGCACTTCGGTAGTAACGACGGTAGCGCCACAGCGTGCTGAACAACCAGTGCCCCTTGGGCTGAGGCAACGGATCGCTATCGCTGGTTTCCACCTTCGCCATGGGTTTAACCAGAATCGCGTAACCAGCGTAATAGGTCATCAGCTCGGCGTGAGGCACTTCGACCGGTTGATCACTCACTTCCGGCAGTATGATTTGATACGCCAGGTCTCGTTTACCGTCCGAATTAACGAATGCGCGGCGGGACAGCACAATGCATCCTGCAGAACCGTCACGGATGAGAATAATGGGCATCACTTGCTCAGGTAGCTCTTGCAACCCACGCTCGACCAAGCCACCAGTCAACCCGGCGTTTTCCAGTGCCTTGAGCGCCAATGAGGGTGTCAGTGACCCGGCACGCGGTAGGCCGGCCAGTAATCCTTGGTCGGTTTTCCCCAAGCCATAGTGGTGGCAGATCCAGGAAACACTCCGCAGCAGGCTGTCGTCGAGGCGGGTAAAAGGCTTTACCTCCACAGCCTCTTCACCCGCCTTCGGCTCGGCTTCATTTTGCATATGCTGTTCTCCGTGCAATCAACGTAGGTTGAACAGCGTCTACACAAAAAAGGCATCGCTGCATGAGTCAGAAAATTCTGACACTGGTACGTAGAAGCGCAGGACAAGACATGTCTCAAATTTGCTTTTCCCCTCAGCGCCAAGACCATTCAATTGACATAAGCCATTGGTTTTCTGGAGGAAGATGAGTACCGGCATTGCAAGGGCCTGCCAGGTGCTTGGGACAATGCCTACGAGAGTTTGGGAAGGAGCGACGGGGCCGCGAGTGTTGAACGAACCGACGCTTAAGAGGTGGGATACACGAGGAGTAACTAGCGAAGTCCTTTGCCGATAAGAGCAGGACATGAACGTCGAAACGGGATTAATTGCTGGCTTTTTTCCCGGGGAAAAAGCGCGGGACGGAGGATTCCGTCCCGCGAATTTAACATCACAACAAGGTGTGAGCGGTTAAGGCGTGATGGCTAACGCCGCACTCACTGTTCACTCACCAGCGGCACTGCTGCCATCGACACGTACGCTAACGCGACGGTTTGGCGCATAGCAGGCAATTTTTTCGGCTTTGCTGCCATAGCAGTCAGTCACCACCGGCTCGCCCATGCCGGCACTCGTGGCGGTAATGTCGCGCGCTGCAATACCGGCTTGAATCATTAGCAAACGCACGGTTTCCGCACGGCGCTGACCCAGCAGCAAATTAGTGTTCTCGGCACCAATCTGGTCGGTATGCCCCGTCACCTGAATGCTGCGAATGGTGCTGTTTTCACCGCGAATTTTTTGTACCAGTTCGGTAATAGCCTGGTGCCCTTCCGTGGTGATGTTACTGCGATCGGCTTTACCGAAACGGAACAACACGTCGCCCGACAGCGTGTAGTCCTTAGGTTTTTCCTCCACGTACTGACACGCTTCAACCGCCGATGCGCGCGACAACAAATTAACCTGTGTCTTCATGGCTCGCAGGGCTTTCTCGGCATCCGTACGGGTTAGCCGTTGGGGTTTACCATCTTGCGGGTTACCCACCTTCAGGAAGTAAGTTTTGCCTCCCTCCAGATTGTCGCTCCAAGGTTGATCACGTTTGCCTTGATACAACGGCGCATCCTTGATGAAAGCCCCCAGGCTGTGGGTGCCGGGTTTAACACAGAACGTGGTAAACCCATTAGGCAATAGCGCCGACTGAAACTCGCCGTCGATATAGACATTAGCACTGCCCGCGGCCTGATCAGTGCCACGGTAAAACACCACCTGCGCTTGGCTCGGGCCCACCCCTGCAACAGGAGAATAACCCTTGCCAAATACCTCTGCCGCCTGAGCGGAAAACGCGATACAAGCGCCGCCGATTAACACGCTCAAGGCGCAAGTTTTGAAAATATTCATAACTTCTCCACGGCCTCACAACGAGGCCGATATTCAAAAGGGGGTAAGTAAAAATCGGTTAAGCCCAGAAGCCTGACGTCGCCCACTATCGGCAGCGACGTCAGGTTTACAGGGGATTAATGAAGATTGGTTGTTACACCCTCCTGAACCAGCAGTTCAACGTTCATGGCGCTGTTCTGGTATACCTCGTAACGGACGCCTGCAACTTCCACGGCTTCTGCCGCTTTCGCCCAGTCCGTTGGATCGGTGCCCTCAAGCTCTGCTTCAAGATTAACGACGTCGCCTTCGTCACCTTTCACCATCATCTGAACTTTGCCATCGTTGATGAACAAGTCTTTCTCACCAAAGTGCAGCACATCATTCAAACTCAGATTCAGGGTGTTATCACCATTACCAGTAATATCTACTGTTTCAATAGATTTTACTTGATCACTTACCGCGCTGAGATCCAGAACCTGGTCTGCACCATTTAACAACAGGATATCGCCTTTACCTTCCTGTTCCTGGACTTCAACGTTCGGTGTGCTGGCCTCATCCTGGGCTGCAAGATGTTCAACACCACTGGTATCGGCACTCTCGTCGCCTACAGAGTCAGTACTAAATGCCGTTGTACCCGATGGAGCTGTCCATCTGACGTTATCGATAAGAAAGATATCATGATAAACCCCTACTGGTGAGCCACCAATGAACGAGCCGAGCGCAAAATCAATTCGCCCGATCAATCGCCCTGCAGGTGCGATGTAAGTACTTAACCCATCGGCAGGTATTCCACTTGTAATAAGCTGACCAAGGGTATCGTAAACCGTATATGTTGTTTTGGTATTAGATGTCTGGAAGCTGTCATTCACGCCGGACAACTCAAGACTCACCGCTGTCATACCATCAAATATTAACGACATATCACCAGTAGGAGATAACTGGGCGTTACCTCCAGACGGTGTAGGCACTACCGCTCCGCGGTTAGGGGATACCCCATCATATGGAGTTCCAATCCTGAATTTCAAACCACTCGCTAATGTGTGGGTCACGCCTGAAGCAAACTCTGTACCCGCAGTGAATGTATTGAAATCTTCAAAACCACTCGTTACCGGCGACACGATATTAACCGAACGAGTCGTTGCCCCACTGGTATTACCCGCCGCGTCCGTTGCCGTAACGCTAAAGGTATGGTTGCCCAATGCCAGCCCTGCAGGTGGCGTCCAGGTCCAGTTCCCACCCGTAGCCGTGACGCTATATATCGTGCCGTTATCCACGGTAATACGCACGATGCTACCTGTTTCGGCAGTACCGTTCAGCGTTGGGGTGCTGTCGTCAGTATCGCCACCATTAGCGATATTACCCGTTGCGCCACCCACGTTATCGACCACGCTGGAAATGACCGGCGCGTTCGGTGCAGTGGTATCAACAATGATCTGACGCGTCGCTGAATCAGCGGAGACGTTGCCCGCCACATCGGTGGCCGTAGCCCTGAAGTTATAGGTCGTGCCGTCGGTCAATGCCGTTGTCGTGTACGTCCAGCTACCATTGGTAGCGACGACGCTGCCCAGCAAGTTGACGCCGTTGTAGATACGCACAACACTGCCGGCTTCGGCGGTACCGTTCAGCGTTGGTGTGGTGTCGTTGGTTCGACCGCCGTTGGCGATGTCTCCAGTGACGGTACCCACGTTATCGACCACGCTGGAAATGACCGGCGAGTTCGGTGGGGTAGTATCAACAGTGATCTGACGCGTCGCCGAATCAGCGGAGACGTTACCCGCCACGTCGGTGGCCGTGACCTTGAAGTTATAGGTCATGCCACTGGTTAACGCGGACGTGGTGTACGTCCAGTTACCACCGATGGTAGCGACGACGCTGCCCAGCAAGGTAGTGCCGTTGTAGATACGCACAACACTGCCGGCTTCGGCGGTACCGTTCAACGTTGGTGTAGTGTCGTTGGTTCGACCTCCGTTGGCGATGTCCCCGATAACAGTGCCCACGTCATCCATCACGCTGGAAATGATCGGCGCGTTCGGTGCGGTGATATCAACAATGATCTGACG
>NZ_JBOICG010000419.1:0-2312 GCF_050739995.1 Pseudomonas sp.
ACCAGGCTCGGGATGTGATGGCCCGGGTGATTTTCGGAACGCGAGTGTCGCTGCTGTTCGCCCTGGCGCTGACCTTGGTCAGCACGCTGATCGGTATCACCGCGGGCGCGTTGCAAGGTTACTACGGCGGGTGGGTCGACCTGCTGGGTCAGCGCCTGATTGAGATCTGGTCCGGGCTGCCGGTGCTGTATCTATTGATCATTCTCTCCGGGTTTGTCGAGCCGAACTTCTGGTGGCTGCTGGGGATCATGGCGCTGTTTTCCTGGCTGACCCTGGTGGATGTGGTGCGCGCCGAGTTCTTGCGCGGGCGTAACCTGGAGTACGTGAAGGCCGCCCGTGCGTTGGGCGTGGGTGATGTTCAGGTGATGGTGCGGCACGTGCTGCCCAACGCGGTGACGGCCACCTTGACCTACCTGCCGTTCATCCTGACTGGGGCGATTTCCACGCTCACCGCGCTGGATTTTCTCGGCTTCGGCATGCCCACCGGCAGTGCGTCCCTGGGCGAGTTGATCGGCCAGGGTAAAAACAATCTGCAAGCCCCGTGGCTGGCACTGACGGCATTTTTTGCGTTGGCGCTGATCCTGTCCCTGTTGGTGTTTATCGGTGAAGCCTGCCGCGACGCCTTCGACCCCCGATCCTGATAAGCGAGCCCGTGTCGTGACTGATGCATTGATTGAAATTCGTAACTTGCAGGTGGCCTTTGATGGGCATAAGGCGGTGCGCGGCATCGACCTGGATATTCACGCCGGGGAGTGTCTGGCGCTGGTGGGGGAGTCGGGCTCCGGCAAATCGGTGACGGCCCATTCGATCCTGCAGTTGTTGCCGCCGCATACCACGCGCACCCAAGGCAGCATCCGTTACCAGGGTGAGGAGTTGCTCGGTGCTCGCCCCGAGCGTTTGCGCCAGATTCGCGGGGACCGCATCGCGATGATCTTCCAGGAGCCGATGACCTCGCTCAACCCGCTGTACAGCATCGAACGGCAACTGTCGGAAACCCTGTTGTTGCACAAGGGCCTGGGCGGCGCGGCAGCGCGGGAACGGGTGCTGGAGTTGCTGGAACTGGTCGGTATCCGGCAGCCGCGCCAACGCCTGAGTGCCTATCCGCATCAACTTTCCGGCGGGCAGCGTCAGCGCGTGATGATTGCCATGGCGTTGGCGTGCGAGCCGCTGCTGTTGATCGCCGACGAGCCCACCACCGCACTGGATGTGACCGTGCAACGGCGCATCCTGACGTTGCTCAAAGACTTGCAACAGCGCCTGGGCATGGCGCTGTTGCTGATCAGCCACGACCTCAATGTGGTGCGCAGCATTGCCCAGCGGGTGGCGGTGATGCGTACCGGGCAGATCGTCGAGCAAGCCGACTGTGAGGCGCTGTTTGCCGCGCCGCAACATGCCTATAGCCGGCAATTGCTCGAAGCCGAACCAGAGGGCCGTGCGATCGAGCAGGCCGTGGCCGAAAATCTATTGGAAGTGGACGGTCTCAGAGTCTGGTTCGCCCAAGGTGGCTTGTTGCGCCGTCGGCCGCCGATCAAAGCGGTGGACGGCATTGACCTGCGCCTGCAACGCGGCAAGACGCTGGGTATTGTTGGCGAGTCCGGCTCGGGCAAGTCCACCCTCGGCCAAGCGATCCTGCGGCTGATCGACGCCCAGGGCAGCATCCGCTTCCAGGGGCAAGCCCTCGATACGCTCAAGGGCAAGGCCCTGCGCCCGTGGCGGCGCAAGTTGCAAGTGGTGTTCCAGGACCCGTTCGGCAGCCTCAGCCCACGCATGAGCGTGCAGCAGATCATCGAAGAAGGCCTGCGCGTGCACACTGACCTCGACCGGCCTGAGCGCGAAGCCCAAGTGATTGCAGTGTTGCGTGACGTCGGCCTCGACCCCGCCACCCGACACCGCTTTCCCCACGAATTTTCCGGTGGCCAGCGCCAACGTATCGCCATCGCACGAGCGCTGGTGATCAAACCGGACCTGATCCTGCTCGACGAACCCACCTCGGCCCTCGACCGCACCGTGCAAAAACAAGTGGTGACCTTGTTGCGCCGCTTGCAGCAAGAGCACGGGCTCACCTACCTGTTCATCAGCCACGACCTGGCGGTGGTACGCGCGTTGGCCCATGACCTGATCGTGGTCAAGGATGGGGTGGTGGTGGAGGCGGGGAGCACCGAGCAACTGTTCGAGACGCCCCGGCATGGCTATACGCGGGAATTATTGCTGGCGTCTGCGTTGTAGGGGCAACACCGCAGATCAAATGTGGGAGGGGCTTGCCTTAATGCCAGTCAGTTAAGAAAATTTGCCGCGACCAAACTCTTGTAGTG
>NZ_JBOICG010000420.1:0-5609 GCF_050739995.1 Pseudomonas sp.
GCTCAAGGCTTCTACGACAAAATGCGCAATGAACTGCACGGCTTGCCGCCTAAACAGGTTGACCCGGCGCTGATCTTTTCTCATTCCTACCCTGAAGTGGTGACGGGGGTCGA
This sequence comes from Pseudomonas sp., assembly GCF_050739995.1. Classification (GTDB taxonomy): domain Bacteria; phylum Pseudomonadota; class Gammaproteobacteria; order Pseudomonadales; family Pseudomonadaceae; genus Aquipseudomonas. Next base: position 114 of record NZ_JBOICG010000420.1, read on the forward strand.
GATGACACTGAACAATGAAAACCCAACGGATCGCCAGGCCATGATCAGGTCGACACAGCAGGCCCAGGTCCTGTTGGACAAGGCCTTTGCCAACCGGTAACAGTGAGTCGGGCGTTGGCTGGTTCGGGTATGCTGGCCCCTCTGAATTGCGGACCTGCCTCAATGCTGGTGATTTCCAACAACGTCCACCTGCCCGACGCCGAGATCGAGCTGACTGCCATCCGCGCCCAGGGCGCCGGTGGGCAGAACGTCAATAAGGTGTCGAGCGCGGTGCACCTGCGTTTTGATATTCCGGCGTCATCGTTGCCGGAGTTTTACAAGGAGCGGCTGCTGGCGCTGCGTGACAGTCGTATCACCAGCGACGGTGTGCTGGTGCTCAAGGCCCAGCAATACCGGACTCAGGAACAGAACCGCGCCGATGCGCTGGAGCGTCTGGTGGAACTGATCCTCAGCGCCACCAAAGTTGAAAAGAAACGTCGCCCGACCAAGCCGACATTGGGCTCCAAGAAGCGTCGTCTGGAATCCAAGACCAAGCGCGGCAGCATCAAGGCTGGGCGCGGCAAGGTTGATTTCTAGGCGTCCCGTGTCTCGCGGGCCTTGGGCGCTTGGCGGTACAGGTACACGCTCAGTAGCAAACCACCAGCGGCGGCGAGGGCGGCGAACAGGAAAATCGACGCAAAGCCGAAGCCTGACGCCACTGCCCCAGCCAGCGGGCCGGTGATCCCCAACGACAAATCGATGAACAACGAATAGGCACCCACCGCTGCACCTCGGCTGGATGCGGGCACCAGGTTGACTGCCTCCACACCCAAGGCCGGAAACACCAGGGAGAAGCCGAATCCGCTCAACGCCGCGCCGGCCAAGGCTAGGTGAGCATCCGGCGCGAGCCACAGCAACAGCAGGCCGAGGACTTCCACCGACAGACAGGCAATCGCCACGCGAAAGCCACCTATGCGGTTGATCAGATTACCGAACAGCAAACGTGCGCCGATAAAGCTGGCGCCGAACAGGCTCAAGGCCCACACCGCGTTATCCCAGTGTTGGGTGGTGTAATACAGGGTGATGAAGGTAGCGATGGTGCCAAAGCCTATCGAGCCCAGCGCCAGTGCACAGCCATGAGGCAGCACGCGCCCCAGCACATTCATGAACGGCAGGCGCACACCGGCCACAATCGGAGCCGCCTCCTTGTTCCAGGCCAGCAGCACTCCCAGCACTGCGAGCAGGATAATGCTGACGCCCATGCTCCACAGACCGAAATGGCCGACCAGCGTCACCCCCAGTGGTGCGCCTACGGCCAGCGCGCCATAACTGGCGATGCCGTTCCACGAAATGACCTTGGCCGTATTCGCTGCGCCGACCCGGCCGATGCCCCAACCGATTGCACCCGAGCCCACCAGGCTTTCGGCGCTGCCCAGCACCAGTCGGCCAATCAGCAGGCTACCCAGGCTGACGACCGGCAGGCTGGAAAACCAGGCGGCGAGCAGCATGAACACACCACTCAGGCCGCAGCCGACCAGGCCGATCAACACTGCGCGCTTGCTGCCCAGGTTGTCGATGATCTTGCCCGCATACGGGCGGCTCAACAGGGTGGCCAGGTACTGCACGCTGATCACCAAGCCGGCAATCACCGCGCCATAGCCCAGCTGGCTATGGACATAGCCCGGCAACACGGCCAGTGGAATGCCGATATTGAGGTAGCCGATGAAGGTGAACAGCACGATGGAAACGACTTGCAGCGTGACCGCCATGGGGCGCTGGGTATCTGGCATGGGAGAGGTCCACTGTCGCAGCAGGTAAAGATAGGCTGCTAATGATACCGGCGCTTGGGCCGGGCGGGGCGGCAAATATCAAAAAGGATGAAGCAAGAACACATCAGGATTTTGTCGGGGCCAGCAATTGCGTGGTCACCAGGGCGGCCAGGGCGTTTTCCTGGGTGCCGAAGCGCTTGAGCAACACAGCTTGTTTTTCGCTGCTGAGGCGGTTCCAGACTTCGACCATCTGCAATGCAGCGTCGAGCACAGCGGCGTCAGGGGAATCAGGGAGGGTATCGGTCATAGCGGGTATCTCGGGTGATTCAGGCAGTGTGGAAAGCGCTCAACGTTGCGCTTTCCACACGGTCTGGTACGGCGTCAGCCCTGGCGTTTGATGTCGACTGGTTTTGCTTCTTTGGCCTCAGGCTGTTTGTTGCTGGCCTGCTGCGGTGTTGGCTGCTCGGTTGGGTGCAGGCTTGGGAAGGGGAGATTAGGGATCTCGTGCATGTGGGTCGCTCCTCGCAAGGTCTGTTTTTTCAATCGCAGGTGATTCCGCGCTCTCAAAAAGCCTTGGCAGGATACAGCACTGAAAATGACAAAAAGATTTTTATGTCGCCGGATGTATGAACTTTCATTGTAAAAACGGTCGAGCGGTCAGAAAGGCACCTTGCCCAGAATCATGTCGCGGTACATCACAAAGTCGCCCAACAGGCTATAGAACGGGTGTTGAAAGGTCGCCGGGCGGTTCTTTTCGAAGAAGAAGTGGCCGATCCAGGCAAAGCTGTAGCCGGCGACCGGTAAGGCCAACAGCAGGCCTAAAGAGCCACGACCAATGGCATAGGCCAGAATCCCGATGACCAGTGTGGTGCCGACAAAGTGCAGTCGCCGGCAGGTGCTGTTGCCGTGTTCGCTCAGGTAATACGGATAGAACTCGGCGAAGCTATTGAATTGTTTGACGTTTTCCACGGTGGTCGACCCTTGGGCGGTCATGCCGCTCAGCAGATGTTCGGCGGGTAGCTTATTTGAGTCTAGAGTGATCAGTGGTAACAGCCAGTGACAATAGATGCCACTTTAGTATCCTTGGCTTCCTGGCTGCCGGATAAGCCTGCTTTTATAAGACGACGCCATGAGCGAACGAACAACTTCTGCAAGCTGGGCGATGGGTATAGTCAAGGCGTTGGAGATGGACGGCCTGGATTGCCGTGTGTTGTTCAAACAATTGGGCCTGGATTACAGCGCCCTCAGCGACCCCGATGCACGTTTTCCGCAAGACTCCATGACTCGGCTGTGGCAGCGGGCGGTGGAGTTGTCGGGCAACCCGGCAATTGGCCTGAACATGGGCAAGGTGGTGCGCCCGGCGTCGTTTCACGTGGCCGGTTATGCGTTGATGTCCAGCAACACCTTGGCGGAAGGCTTTATGCGCCTGGTGCGCTACCAACGCATCATCGCCGAAAGCGCTGACTTGAGTTTCCGACTGTTACCTGAAGGCTATGCGCTGATTCTGACGGTGCATGGTGATCACCTGCCGCCCACCCGGCAAAGCGCCGAAGCCTCGCTGGCCAGTGCGTTGGCGCTGTGTGGCTGGCTCACCGGCCGTACCCTGCAACCGCACAAAGTATTGTTGCAAGGCGCCCAGCCAGCGGATCTGGCGCCCTACAAACAAGCCTTCCATGCCCCTCTGGAGTTCAATGCGCCCTATGACGCGCTGATTTTCGAGCAGGCCGACATGGACGCACCGCTGCCAACGGCCAACGAAGCCATGGCGCTGTTGCATGATCGGTTTGCCGGTGAATACCTGGCACGTTTTTCCGAAAGCCGCGTGACTCACAAGGCCCGCCAGGTACTGTGCCGCCTGTTGCCCCAGGGCGAACCCAAGCGTGAAATCGTGGCCCAGACCCTGCATCTGTCCCAGCGCACCTTGCAACGGCGCTTGCAGGAGGAGGGCACCAGCTTCCAGACCTTGCTCGACGACACCCGTCGCGAACTGGCCGAGCAGTACCTGGCGCAGCCCAGCATGACCCTGCTGGAAATTGCCTACCTGTTGGGGTTTGCCGACCCGAGCAATTTCTTTCGCGCGTTTCGCCGCTGGTTCGATGCGACACCCGGAGAATACCGCGCGCGGCTACTGCAGGCGCCGAAGATCAGTGACGCCAGAACGCCGGAATACACAGTACAAACACCGTAATAATCTCCAGCCGTCCCAGCAGCATGCCGAGCGATAGGATCCACTTGGCCGCGTCCGGCAGGCTGGCGAAGTTACCGGACGGGCCGATGGTTTCGCCCAGGCCCGGACCGACGCCCGATACGGTACTGGCGGCGCCCGTCAATGCGGTCATCCAATCCAGGCCCAGCAGCGACAGGGCCAGGGCGATGGCACAGATGGTGATGGCGAAGAAAAACGAGAACGTCAGAATCGAGCGCACGATTTCTTCGTCGAGACGATGGCCGTTGTACTTCTGCTTGATCACCGCCCGTGGGTGAATCAATTGGTTCAAGTTGGCTTTGAGCAGGATGTAGGCGACCTGAAAGCGGAAGATCTTGATCCCGCCCGCCGTGGAGCCCGAGCAGCCGCCGACAAAACCCAGGTAGAAGAACAGCATCAGTGAGAAGTTGCCCCAGATGCTGTAGTCCCCCAACGCAAAGCCAGTCGTGGTGACCACCGAGGTGACGTTCACCGCCACATGGCGCAGCGCATCCAGCCAATGCAAGTCAGTGGTCCACCAATACCAGGTGCCGAGTACCAGCCAGGTCACGATTAACAGCGCGAGCAAGCCTTGCACTTGCTGATCCTTGATCAGCGCCCGGCGATTGCCGCGCAATGTGGCCACATACAGGGTGAACGGCAAGCTGCCAAGAATCATCACCACCACCGCCACCCAGTGCACCGCCGGTTGTTTCCAGTGGGCCAGGGAGTCGTCGGAGGTGGAGAACCCTCCGGTGGAAATCGCTGACATTGCATGGTTGATCGCATCGAACAGGCCCATTCCGGCCCACCAGAACGCCAGGCTGCCGAAGATGGTGATACCGACATACGTTGCCACGATGAGCCGCGCCACCATGTGCGAGCGCGGCATGACCTTCTCCGAACGGTCCGAGGATTCGGTCTGGAACAGACGCATGCCACCGATGCGCAACAGCGGCAGGATGGCTACCGCCATGCCAATAAAGCCGATACCGCCTAGCCAGTGCAGGAGCGAGCGCCACATCAGAATGCCCGGGGACATGCTGTCCAGGCCGCTCAACACGGTGGAGCCGGTGGCGGTGATGCCGGACATGCTTTCAAAAAACGAGTCGGTGTAGCTGATGTGCTGGGTCAGCAAAAACGGCAACGCGGCGAAAATACACACCACCAGCCAACTGCTGACAGTCAGCAGGTACATATCCCGGGGGCGCAGGTGGACGTGTTCGGGACGCCCGGGGATAACCAGGGCCAGGCCGGCGAGAAAGGTGATCAGGCTGGCCCACAGGAACGAAGGCAGGTCGCTGGTGCGTTCGAAGATCACCAGGGTGGCCATCGGGACGACCATGGCGATCGCGAGGGTGATCAGGAAGATGCCGATGATGAAACCGATGATGCGTAGTGTCGGCAACGCCATGAAGTTCGCTCGGGTGTTAGGGCAGAGGCGCCATTCTACCTAGGGGGCAGGGTATGTAAACCGGGGCTTGAGAGCAACACAGATCAAATGTGGGAGCTGGCTTGCCTGCGATAGCGGTGGAGCAGTCACACCTTCATCAACTGATACAC
>NZ_JBOICG010000421.1:0-3575 GCF_050739995.1 Pseudomonas sp.
AGTTCTACCTTTGGAATGCGGTCGAGTGTGGGAGCGGGCTTGCTCGCGAAGACGGCCTACCAGACGCCACCGTCTGCATGGCTTATCATTAGCCACCTGACGACACCCACCAAGGCTCTCCCCGGCATGCTGGCAATTTTCCTCACCACCCTGACCATCACCGCGCCGGTGTTTGCCATGTTGCTATTGGGTGTGCTGCTCAAGCGCATCAACTGGATCAACGACAACTTTATCCACACCGCTTCGTCCCTGGTGTTCAACGTCACCATGCCAGCACTGCTGTTCCTGGGCATCCTGCATGCGGACCTGCACTCGGCGCTCAAGCCGGGTTTGCTGATCTACTTTGCCGTGGCCACTTTGCTCAGTTTTGCCTTGGCCTGGGGCTGGGCGATTATTCGTTGCCCGCGTGAGGACCGGGGCATCTACGCCCAGGGCGCGTTTCGTGGCAATAACGGCGTGATCGGCCTGGCGCTGGCCGCCAGCATGTACGGCGACTACGGCATTTCCCTCGGCGCGATCCTCGCGGCCCTGGTGATCCTGTTCTACAACACGCTCTCGACCATTGTGCTCGCGGTGTACAGCCCGGTGATCAAATCCGACCCGTGGAGCATCTTCAAAAGTGTGGTGGCCAACCCGCTGATCATCAGTGTGATTGCGGCTGCGCCGTTCGCGATTTTCAAGATCGGCCTGCCGGGTTGGTTGGAGTCATCCGGTCGGTACCTGGCGGACATGACCTTGCCGCTGGCGTTGATCTGTATCGGCGGCACCCTGTCGCTGGCGGCGTTGCGCAAAAGCGGGAACATCGCCCTGAGTGCCAGCCTGGTGAAAATGATCGGCCTGCCGGTCCTGGCGACGCTCGGTGCCTGGCTGCTGGGCTTTCGCGGGCCGGAATTGGGGATTCTGTTTCTGTACTTTGGTGCGCCCACGGCAGCCGCCAGTTTCGTGATGGCCAGGGCGGCCGAGGGTAATCATGAACTGGCGGCAGCGATTATCGTGATCACCACCTTGATGGCGGCGGTGACCACGAATATCGGGATCTTTGTGTTGCAGGCGGGTGGCTGGATCTGAGTTCTCAGGTGTTTGTGAGGGCCAATCGGAGGCAAGCCCCTTCCCACCTTTGAATGTAATCGCACATCAAAATGTGGGAGTGGGCATGCCCGCGAATGCTATCTGACCGTCACTGCTGATCGGCCTGATACGCCTCAATGACTTCTTGCGCCGCCCGAAACGCATCGATCGCCGCCGGTACCCCGGCATACACCGCGCAATGCAGCAGAGCTTCGCGAATCTCCTCCATCGTGCAGCCATTATTCAGTGCACCCCGCACATGGCCTTTGAGTTCCTGCGGGCACTTGAGCGCGGTCAGCGCGGCGAGGGTGATCAGGCTGCGAGTCTTCAGCGGTAAACCTTTACGATTCCACACGCTGCCCCAGGCGTGTTCGTTGACGAAGTCCTGCAACGGCTGGGTGAATTCGGTAGCGTTGCCCAGGGCGCGGTCGACGAACACGTCGCCCATCACCTGGCGACGCATTTCAACCCCGGGCTTTTTCTGATCGGTCATTGCGATTCCCTCTTGTGTTGGCGGCGCCAGGCCCGTAGCGATGTGAATAACAGCAACATCACCAGCGTCGGCAGGACGTAATACAGCATCAACTGTTCAAGCTTGTTGGCCAGGGGCATGCCGGTGGTGAACGCAATCACATGCAGGCCGTACGCCAGATACAGTCCCAGCAATACGAGGCCTTCGGCACGAGTGACGCGATAGCCGGTGTAGAACACCGGCAAGCACAGCGTGATCGCGCCGAGCATCACCGGCAGGTCGAAGTCCAGGGCGTTGGGTGACACCGACAGTGGCGACGGCGCCACCATCGCGGTAAAGCCCAGCACCCCCAGCAGGTTGAATAAGTTGCTGCCAATCACGTTACCCACGGCGATTTCCCGCTCGCCGCGCAGCGCTGCAATCAGCGAGGTGGCGAGGCAGGGCAGTGAGGTGCCGACGCCGATCAGCGTGAGGCCGATGATGCGTTCTGACAGGCCCAGGTCTCCCGCGACATCCACCGCCGCACCCAACAGCAGATGTCCGGCCAGCACCAGCACCAGGAACCCACCCACCATCAGCAATACGCTGCTCAACCAAGGCGCCTTGGCCACGGTGTCCAACGTGCGCGGGCGGCGCGAGTGGCGGGTCTGGTAATGCAAAAGGCCCAGGTAGCCGACCAAAGCTGTGAGCAACAGCAGGCCATCGAACGGCGTCAGTGTTTCATTGGCCGCCAGGGCAAATACCAGCCCCCCTGCGAGGATCATCACCGGAATGTCCAGGCGCACCAGTTGCCGCGATACCCGCAATGGGATGATCAGCGCAGACAAACCCAGGGTCACAAGGATGTTGAAGATACTGCTGCCGATCACACTGCCCACGGCAATATCGGTATTGCCGGCCAGGGTGGCTTGAAGGCTGACGGTCATCTGCGGCGCGCTGCTGCCGAAGGCGACGATACTCAAGCCAATGATCAGTGGCCGCACCTTGAGGCTGGCGGCCAGGCGTACTGCCGCGCGCACCAGGATTTCCGCGCCGATGATCAGCAGCAGTAGGCCGCTGATCAGTTCGGCCAGGCTCCAGGGCGAGAGGGCGTTCAATCCGAAAATACTCAAGGCGGCCTCGATCAGTTGCGCATGGCTTGCACGCGAACCCGTGCGGTGCCGCTACCGAGCATACCCAGTTGCTCAGCCGCCTTGCGTGAAAGATCGATCAGGCGTCCACGGGTATGCGGGCCGCGGTCATTGATGCGAACCACCACGGATTTGTTGTTGGCGAGGTTGGTGACCTTGACCTGGGTGCCGAAGGGCAAGCGCCGATGGGCGGCGGTCAAGGCGTTCTGGTTGAAAGGTTCACCGCTGGCGGTCTTTTTGCCGTGGTGTTTGGCGCCGTAATAGGAGGCGGTGCCGGTTTCGTCGTAGCCGTTGGGGTCGATGAGGCCGCTGGCGCAACCGGCCAACAGGGAGAACAGGGCCAGGAGGCCTAATAGACGCTTCATTTCCAGGTTATCCCCCTATCAAATGTGGGAGGGGGCTTGCCCCCGATAGCGATGAGTCAGTCAATAAAATTGCTGACTGACACACCCTCATCGGGGGCAAGCCCCCTCCCACAGTAGACCGAGCTCACTCGGTCTCTTCACCGCTATCAGCCTTCGAGCTTGCTCTTGAGCAGTTCGTTCACCTGTTGCGGGTTGGCCTTGCCTTTGGACGCTTTCATCGCCTGGCCGACAAAGAAGCCGAACATTTTGCCGCGCTTGGCTTCGTCCGCCGCACGGTACTGCTCGACCTGCTCGGCGTTGGCCGCGAGCATTTCATCGAGAACGGCCGAAATAGCGCCGCTGTCGGTGACTTGCTTGAGGCCGCGCTTCTCGATGATCTCGTCGGCGCTGCCTTCGCCTGCGGCCATGGCTTCAAACACGGTCTTGGCAATCTTGCCGGAGATGGTGTTGTCCTTGATACGCAGCAGCATGCCGCCCAGTTGCTCGGCGGTGACCGGGGCTTCGTCGATTTCCAGGCCCTGTTTGTTCAACAGGCTACCC
>NZ_JBOICG010000422.1:0-2032 GCF_050739995.1 Pseudomonas sp.
GCTTAGCAGCGCTTTGTCGAGGATCGAACTCAATTCCGTGGCGTGGCGTGATGTGGCCAGGGCGAACGTGGCGGGAACTGTCCCGATTGTGCTGCTGATTTGCAGCTTGTCCTGGAAGACCTGTGAGGAGAGGAAATAGTTGGCGATCACCAGCGAATTCACGGCACCGTCGACGTGACCTTGTGCGAGCAGTTCCGAGGCGCGGAAGGTATCGCTGGTTTCCACCAGGTGAACCTGCGGGAAGTCCTTGCCCAAGGTGCTGGCCAGTGGGTTGCCCTGGGTTATAGCCAGGCGTTTTCCGGCCATCTGCTCCAGGTTCAGGGGCGCTCCTGGCTCTTTGCGTGTGAGCAATACGTAGGAGTTTTCCAGGTAGGGGCGACTGAAGTTGAGCTGTGCTTCCCTTTCGTTGCTCGGAACGATGGCGCCTATCATGTCGGCTTTTTGGGTGGTGACCTGCTCGATCATATCGTTGACTTCGCGCCCGCGCTCGATGACGAAACGCATGCCCGTGCGCAGACGAATCAGTTCCAGGAGGTCGGCAGTGATACCGCGGAAGTTGCCGTCCGCATCGAAGAAGGTGAGGGGGGCGAAGGTTTCGTTCACCACGACCTTCACCACGGGGTGCTGTTTCAGCCAACGTTCTTCACGTTGGGTCAGCTGCAGTTTTTTGTCGGTCAACAGAATATCGCTACCGGCACTCCAGCGTTTGGCAATGCTATCTCGCTCGTTGGTAGGCACGGCGGCCAGTACCGAGTCGATAATACTCAAGAGGATCTGTTGGTCCTGACGCAGTGCAAAGCTGAAACCAAAGGCCTCATGTTTGCCGAAGTTAGCCATGTGGATATTTTTGAGGTAGCCCTTGTTGATCATGTAATGAGTGGAAATAGTGTCGCCCAAAAATACATCCGCTTGGTCGAAGGCCACCGCATTCAAGGCATTTTGATAAGAGGGGTAGGCGCGGATGATCGCGTTGGGGTACAGCTTCTCGACTTCACTCAGTGGCAGGTAGTGATAGACAAGGCTCAGGCGCAGCCCCGCCAAGCCATCGTTGAGGCTGCGGGTTTCACCCTCGCGAGTGACGAGTACTGGCTGGTCCACGGCGTACGGTGCTGACAGGATGAGATTCGGGTTCGCCGCCTCGAAGCCATTGGAGGAACCCAGCACGTCGATGTCACCGGCTTCCAGGGCGCGGATGGATGCCTCCCGCGAAGAGTAGCGCACGACTTTGACTGGCACGGACAGAGCCTTGGCCAGCAGTCCCGCGTAGTCGGCAGTGAGGCCTTCATAGTCACGGCCGCTTGAAGTGAGGTCGAAGGGTGGGTAGTCAGGTGCGGACGTGCCCAGCACCAGTTCGCGTTTGTTCTGCAGCCACTGGCGCTGTGCTCTATCCAACTGTATATCCAGTTGAACAGTTCCCGCGCGACTCAATAAAGTGAAGTGTTCTGGGTCAGGTTGGTATTGCGCGAGCACGGCGGTGCTGAAGCACAAACCGGCACTTAATATAATCAGATAGTCCTTTATACGCCTGGGCATCCGCTTTCTCACACTAGCGCGTTTCGTTTTGCCATCTCGATGAGTTCTACCAAGGACTTGGCTTTGAGTTTTTGCATGAGCCTCTTTTTGTAAGTGCTGACTGTTTTATTGCTCAAGAACATACCTTTGGCTATTTCTTTATTAGTTCGCCCTTGTGCAAAAAGTTGTAATACCATCAGCTCTCGGTCGTTGACTGTCTTGAACAGTTCCAACTCCTGTATGTCCACGCCTTCGGCACCGTTGCCATTCAATGCCTGGCTGGGGAAGTAGTTGTAACCGGATAGCACCGCACGGATTGCGCTCAGCAGTTCGCTCAGGTCACCTTCCTTGCATACAAAACCTTCAGCACCCGAGCGCATGCAGCGTGTCGCAAACAATGTAGGGCATTGAGCCGTGAGCACCAGGGTTTTCATCGACGTGTTCATGGCGTTGAATCGGCAGAGTACTTCGAGGCCATCAAGTTTCGGGATACTGATGTCGAGAATAACCAGGTCCGGAA
>NZ_JBOICG010000423.1:0-4787 GCF_050739995.1 Pseudomonas sp.
GCTCTGTGTTTCAGTGATCGCTTACTTTAGGGGGGCAGCCGCGTTTTGACCAATAGAGAAGGCGGCGGGCAGTGATCTCAAAAAGGCATGACTCGGAGGTAATGCGGCCCAGACTGGCAGATTCTCTTTAAATGACTAACCTCATACAAGGTTGTCACCCCTGTACAAGGAATTGGGGCCGTGAAGGGACAGGCAGTATTGGCAGTCGTGGGCGCGATGCTTGGCAGTACGGTTTACGGTGCACAGCTCCAAGTGGAGGTGCGCATCGAGGTGCAGCGAGGCTGCCAATTGGTGGGCACCACCCGCAGCGCCGGTATCGAACAGCTGGGCGTGCTGGATTTTGGCCGTGGCGCGCGTCTGGACGACCCGGCCGGCCCTTTGAGTGCGGCCCTGATCAGCCAGCGTCAGCCGCGCCTGGAGTGCAACCCCGATACACCCTACCAAGTGCGCGTGGATGGTGGCTTGCACGGTGGCGTCGGCGAAGTGCGCTATCTCACCACTTCGGCCCCCTTGACCGAACCCATTCCTTATCGCTTGTACGCCGACGCCGCGCGGCATACCCCCTTGGCCGTGAATGAGCCGCTAAGTGGGCGCGTGCCGGATTCCGGCAGCGTCGACTTGCCGCTGTATGGCCGTATCGAACCGCTCAAGGCCATTCCCGCCGTCGGTCGCTATTCCGATCTGCTCAAGGTCACTGTCACATGGTAAGCCGGAGCTGGGCCCTTGTGGCGATGTGCGGCTTGTTGCTGCTGGCGGATGACGCCCAAGCGGCTGTCAGTGGGCAGATTCATGCGCGCCTGGTGATCACCGCCAGTTGCGAAGTGAGTAAAGGCGTGGCGAGTGCCCCGGTCAGCCCCACCGGTGGCACCGCATTGCTCGATTTCGGCAGCCAGGGCCCGACCTGGAGCAACCCTTTGGACGCGGCCGTGACTGACGACGCCAAGGCACCGTTGTCGGTGTCCTGCAACCCGTCGGTGGTCAGCAGTTTTACCGTCACCATTGACGGTGGTGCCCATGGCGATGGCACCACGCGGCGGCTGAGCAACGGCCGCCAGACTATTCCGTATCGGCTGTCGGCTGACCCGCTGGGGCAAAGTGCCTACAGCATCGGCCAACAACGCAATTTCGCTGTGACCAAGGGCGCACAAGTACCGATCCCGGTATTCGGCTCGGTGGTGGCGAATACCAGGGCCTTACCGGCCGGCATCTACACAGACACCCTGACGGTGACTCTGGATTGGTAAACATGAGGATGAACATCATGCACGCACTTGTATCCAAAGCGGTTTTTCCATTAATGGCGCTGGTGTGGGTGTCGGGTGCGCAAGCGGCCACCGTGGCCGGTACGGTCACCGCGACGCTGGTGTTGACCAGCAGTTGCCAAGTCAATGGCGCGGCGGCTACCGGCGGGATGAGTTTCGGTACGTTGAATTTCGGTACGGCCAATAGCCTGTTCACCGAGGCCGACGGTCAAGTGTTGGGCGGTGGCGGCGGGGCATTGTCGATCCTGTGTTCGGCAGGTACTTCCCCCACATTGACGGTGTCTGCCGGTGCCCACGATGGTCAGTCCACCGGTGGTGGGCGTGCGCTGTACGACGGCGTGGCGAACTACGTGCCTTACGACCTCTACACCGACAGTGGTCACTCGAATCTGCTGGCGATCGGTGGGGTGATCAACCTGGCACCCAGTACGGGGGTGGCCCAAGCCGTGAATATCTACGGCAAGGCCAATGGTAAGGCAGGCTTGCCGGCCGGTACGTACACCGACATCGTCAACGTGACCCTGACCTTCTAGGCGTTATGAACCGCGCAGGGTGGGCGGTGTTGGCGGTGTGTATCGGCTGGGGCATGCCGGTGTCGCTGTTGGCGGTGACCAGCCAGTCGTTCCAGGTCAGCGCGACGATCACCCCGGGGTGCCTGGTGGTCGGTGGAGGCTCGAATTACGGCAACTTGGCGTTCGGTACGTATTCAGCCCTGGCGACCAGCACGGCATCCGTCGCGCTCACCAGTGGCGTGACCCTGCAATGTACGCCGGGAGTGGCACTGAGCATGAGTGTCGATGGCGGTTTGCATAACAACAGCGGTCGGCGGATGCAGCTCAATAGCGGCACCGCCCAAGTGGCTTATCAGTTGTTTCGGGACGCGGCCTTCAGCCAGAGCCTGGGGATCAGCCAGAGTGTCAGCGTGACCTACAGCAATGCCAACAACATTACCTTGCCGATTTATGGGCGAGTGCAGTTACCGGGTAATCAGCCTGGGGGGACGTACAGCGACACGTTGCAGGTGCAGCTGTCGTGGTAAGGCGATCGTCAGAAGGAGTGGGATCTATGTATGCAGCTTTCCGGCGAGGGTGGATCGCGGGTGTTATCAGCTTGATGGCAGTGGGGGTTGGGAATGCGCAGGCGGCCAGTTCGGTGTTGATCTGGCCGATTGATCCGGTGCTGGAGGCCGATCAACAGGCCAGCGCGCTGTGGCTGGAGAACCGTGGCACCGAGACTGCCAACCTGCAGATCCGTGTGTTTGCCTGGACCCAGAGTGGCTTTGACGAGCAGTACCAGAACCAGCGCGACGTCATCGGCAGCCCGCCCGTGGCGAAGATCGAGCCGGGGCAGAAGCAACTGGTGCGCCTGACCCGTACCAAAGAGGTGCCACCAGGCCAGGAACTGGCCTACCGCATCATCATCGATGAAATCCCTTCGGCCACGCCCATTGCGACGCCTGCCGATGGCAAGACCGCTGCCGCGATCCGCTTCCAGATGCGTTATTCAGTGCCGCTGTTCGCCTATGGCCCGGGTTTGTGGAGCAAGGTCGACGGCACCCGTGATCGCGACCCCAAGAGTGCAGGCAAGCCGGACTTGAGTTGGAAAAAGGTTACGGTGGGCGGCCGCAACTACATCGAAATGCGCAACCAGGGCGCCGTGCACGCGCGTTTGACCGACGCCACATTCAAACAGGGCGGCCAGCCACGGCCGCTGGTGGAGGGCTTGATGGGCTACGTGTTGCCGGGTGCGACCATGCGCTGGCCAGTGCCGGACGGGTTGCCTGCCGATCAGCCGCTGCAGGTGCGAATCAATGGTGCGACGCAATTGGAGAGCCTCGCGCCGGGGCGGTAGAACAATGCGGTAGGGCATGGAGCAGCCCCTGAAGTTAACGGATGGAGATGTCCATTGATGGACACAAAGCCTTGGTGAGCCAAGATCGGGCTCGATATCTATGGCGAACGGTGTGGGTGGTGGGTGGTCTGTCCGGCCTGGCGCTTGCGCCGCTGGGCATGGCTGCGCCGTTGCCGCCCCCTCCGAGCAGTATGGAGGCTGTTGCCGATGCACAGTTGTTCCTGGAATTGGTGGTCAACCAGCGGGACACCGGTCGCGTGGTCGCCGTCAATCAGCGTGCCGGGAAACTGTTCCTGCCCGCGTCGGTGCTGCAAGAGGTGGGCATGAAACTGCCCGCCGACATCGGCAGCGAAGTCGCGCTGGATAACTTGCCGGGCCTGCACAGCGACTACGACAGCCAGGGCCAGCGTCTAATGCTTACGGTACCGCCCACTTGGCTGCCAGAGCAGTTTATCGGCAATCGCAGCAACTACCCGCGCACGCCCGCGCTGACCAGCTTTGGCGCGTTGCTCAACTACGACGCCTACCTGAACGACACCGATGACGCGGGCACCTACCTCGGCATCTTCAACGAGGTGCGGCTGTTCGACACCTGGGGCACGCTGTCCAACACCGGGCAGTACCGCACCACCATTGGCCGCGAGACCGCTGGTAGCAGCCTGGACAATGGTTATCGGCGGTATGACACCACCTGGCGGTTTTCTGATGATGAACGCCTGCTGACCTACGAGGCAGGGGATGTGATCAGCGGCGCGCTGCCCTGGAGCACGTCGGTGCGCCTGGGCGGGGTGCAGGTGTCGCGGGACTTTGCGGTGCGTCCGGACCTGGTCACCTACCCATTACCGCAGTTCGCCGGAGAGGCCGCGGTGCCATCATCGGTGGACTTGTTTATCAACGGTTATAAATCCAGCAGTGCCGATCTGCAGCCCGGTCCTTATACCTTGACCAACGTGCCGTTTATCAACGGTGCGGGCGAAGCGGTGGTGGTGACCACGGATGCCCTGGGCCGACAGGTGTCGACCACGGTACCGTTCTATGTCACCAGTACGCTGCTGCAACAAGGCCTCTCGGACTTTTCGGTGGCGGCGGGTAATCTGCGACGCGATTACACCGTGCGTGATTTTGGTTATGGCCCAGGACTGGTCAGCGGTACGTTTCGCTATGGGCTGTCTGACGCATTCACCCTGGAAAGCCATGCGGAAGCCTCCAACGACCTGAGCCTGGGTGGGGTGGGTGGCAACCTGCGAATGGGCAACTTCGGTGTGCTCAACACCGCTATCAGCCAAAGCCAGTACGACGGCAGGGCTGGCCAGCAATTGAGCTTGGGTTACCAATACAGCAACCCGTTTTACAGCCTGTCGTACCAACGGGTGGAGCGCCGTGATCAATACGCGGACCTGAGCCTGATCGACACCCCTTACGCGAGCCTCAGCAAGCGTAGTCAGCAAGCAACGTTGAGCCTCAATCTCAGTGATTTCGGCAGCCTGGGTGTCGGCTATTTTGATGTGCAGGCAGCGGATGACTCACGCACGCGCCTGGTAAACCTGACCTGGAGCAAGCCGCTGTGGCGCAACAGCAGTTTTTACCTGTCGGCCAACCATGAAGTCGGCGACAGCTGTTGGGCGGTACAGGCGCAGTTGGTCGTTCCATTCGATGTCTACGGCAGCCTCAGTG
>NZ_JBOICG010000424.1:0-4461 GCF_050739995.1 Pseudomonas sp.
GTGTGTCAGTCACCACATTTGTAGGCTGAACCATTGCTTTCGCGAGCAAGCCCGCTCCCACATTTGATCGGTGTCTCCCATGAAAATGGATCAGAACTCCTGGTGTGCCGGCAACACCGGTTTCTTGGCCTGGAAGGCATAACCTTGCTGGCCGTCGAGCACCTTGTTGGCGCGCGGGATATCGATGTCTTTTTCCCAGCGGGCGATGGCCACGGTCGCGACGCAGTTGCCGATCAGGTTGGTCAAAGCACGGCCGATGCCCATAAACCAGTCCACCGCCAACACCAGTACCAGGCCGACCACCGGAATAGCCGGGATGGCGGTGAGCGTCGCCGCCAAGATCACCAGTGCCGACCCGGGGATGCCATGGGCGCCCTTGGACGTGATCAACGAGACCAGCAGGATGGTCAGCAAGTCGGTCATCGACAGCGGCGTGCCGGTGGCATTGGCAATGAACACAATGGCCAGGGTCAGGTAGATCGAGAAACCGTCGAGGTTGAACGAATACCCGGTCGGAATCACCAGGCCCACGGTGGAGCTGCCGATACCCAAATGTTCGAGTTTACGCATGATCTGCGGCAGCACGGCGTCGGAGGAGGCGGTGCCCATCACGATCAGCAGTTCTTCGCGCAGGTACTTGAGCAGCGGCAGCATGCGCAGGCCGGACAGACGCATCACCAGTCCCAGCACCAGCGCGACAAAGACGAAGCAGGTCAGGTAGAACAAGCCCACCAGGCTGCCCAGGTGTTGCAGGGAGTCCAGGCCGTAGGTGCTGGTGGTGAAGGCAATGGCACCGAATACACCAATCGGTGCCAGGCGCACGATCATGCCCATGATGCGAAAGATGATGTGGCTCAGTTCGTTGATCAGTCGAGAGATGCCGGAAGCGGCTTCGCCCACCAGGTTCAGCGCGCTACCGAACAGCACCGAGAACAGCAGCACTTGCAGCACGTTGTTGTCGGCGAAGGCACCGATCACCGAGTTGGGGATCAGGTCCATCAGGAACTGGCTGGTGCTACGCAGATGCTGGCCTTTGTCGGCCAGTTCATTCAGGCCCGCGGAGGAGAGCTGTTCCAGATGGATATTGGCGCCGGTGCCGATCCCGGTGCTGAAGGCCATGATCAAGCCGATCACCAAGGCTACAGTGGTGAGTACTTCAAAGTAGATCACTGACTTGAGGCCGATGCGTCCGACTTTTTTCAAGTCGCCCGCGCCGGAAATCCCGCTGACCACCACGCAGAACACAATCAGGCCAATCAGCATCTTGATCAGCTTGATAAAGCCGTCACCCAGGGGTTTGAGTTGCGTGGAGAATTCGGGAAGGGCCAGGCCGCAGACTATGCCCAGGATCAGGCCAATCACGACTTGCAGGAAAATCGAACGCGAGCACCATCTGAGCATGGGAAGGATCTCTATTCGGTGCCCTGGTGGTTCCAGGGCTTAATTGTTGTGGTCTTACCGGTAAGTCCAGTGCGGGGTCAGTCTACGCCTGGCTTTTTTGAAATCACAAGTAATTATTTGGTGGTTGACGGGTTCCGGTCTGACCAGTTGGTCGGTAAGGGCGGGGCTTGAGCGGTTGGCGGGCTGGAAATTTTTTCGCTTATCATCCGCTCCTTGACTGGAGAGGTGATGGATGGACAAACCAGGGCTGGCCACCGACGCAACGGGACTGACTTATTGCACTTGGCGCACATCGGCGCCGGAGTATCCCCGTTATCACGACCACGAGTGGGGCGTGCCGGTGGCGGATGATATCCAGCTGTACGAGAAGATTTGCCTGGAGGGGTTTCAGGCGGGCATGGCGTGGATCACCATCTTGCGCAAGCGCGAGCAGTTTCGGGCGGCATTCGAGGGCTTTGATTTTCGCCAGGTGGCGCACTATGGCGAGGCCGACATAGAACGCTTGATGAATGATCCTGGCATCGTGCGCAATCGGGCCAAGATCGTTTCCGCCATCAACAATGCGCGCAGAGCCTGTGAACTGGTGGATGAAACCGGGTCGCTGGCGCGTTGGCTGTGGGCGTTCGAACCCACGGACGAGGAGCGTCCGGCCACGGTGGATATGGCTTATTGGACGGGAAACCCGACTTCGGCGGCGTCGATACGGTTGTCCAAAGCCCTGAAAAAGCGTGGTTGGACCTACGTTGGCCCAACCACGATGTATGCGCTGATGCAGGCGATGGGCATGGTCAATGACCACTTGGAAGGTTGCGTATGTCGCCAGAAGATTGAAACGCTACGCTTGCAATTCAAGCGCCCCTGAATCCCTCACAACACACAAATCCAATGTGGGAGGGGGCTTGCTCCCGATAAGGGCGGGTCAGTTTATACATCCATGACTGACACATCGCTATCGGGAGCAAGCCCCCTCCCACAGTTGCCCTACCGTGTGGCGGGTTGCTGGGGCAGCGGGGTAAGCATCTCAGCCTTGTCATCCAGCACCATCACCACCAGCAATTTCGCCGGTTGGGTCTGGCTGGCATTGCTCGATTCAAAGTGCCGCGACCCGGCGGGTTCGTAGAACGACTCGCCCACTTTGTAGGTCACTGCCTTCTCGTCGTTGACTCGTGAGGTGATCGCGCCTTCCAGCACATACGCCACGGCCGTGCCGGTGTGGCTGTGGGGCACGGTGGCCTGGCCCGGCGCATAGTCCACGGTGAGCATGATGGTTTTCTTGCCGGGCACGTTGGCCAAGGCGTGCTCTTGCAGCACCGTGATCGACTCCTTGTTGTACACCGGTTCGTGGGCAAAAGCGCTGAGGGAGACCAGCATCAGCGTGGCAGCGATCAATGATTTCATGGTGGGGTTTCCGTACAGTTCGAGACCGCTTCAGGCTACGCCCCAAGGCGTGTGCGACCAATGACCAATCCACCGGAAAACCGGCTAGCCAATGTGACGCAGAATATCGCGCACCCGGTCCAGCGCGGGGTCGATGTCCAGCAACTCGATCGCGCCGAACCCGATCGTCAGGCCCTGGCGCACCGGTGCCGCATGAAAGAACACGTCCAGTGGGTATAAGCCGACTTCCGCCTCCCGTGCCAAGCGCATCAGCAGCGCTATATCCACCGGCACCTTGCACAGGGCCGCCATGTGAAACCCAATCACGCTGGGCACCACTTCAAACCAAGGCGACAGATCCCCCGTCAGGCGTTGCAGGACGCGCTCCCGGCGGCCTGCATACACCGCGTGGCAGCGGCGAATATGCTTGAGCAAATAGCCTTCGCTGATGAACTTGGCCAGTGCCCATTGTGGCAATGTGGAGCTGTGCTGGTCGGTCAGTTGCTTGGCCTTGAGTACCGCGCCATGAATCGCTGGCGGCAGAACGGCATAGCCCAGGCGCAGCTCCGGCAACAGGGATTTTGAAAAGGTCCCGACGTAGGCCACCAACCCCCGCGTGTCCATGCTTTGCAGGCAGTTGACGGGACGGCCTTCGTAGCGGAAGTCGCTGTCGTAATCATCTTCGATGATGATCGCCCCCAGTGCGAAGGCGCGAGCCAGCAAGGCTTCACGGCGTGCCAGGCTCATGGGCATGCCCAGGGGGAATTGGTGGGACGGGGTCACGTAGATCAGCCGCGTACCGTCGGGGATCTGGTCGACCTGGATGCCATGTTCATCCACCGGCACATCGGCAACACGGGCGCCCATGGCCATGAACAACTGGCGCGCGGGGCTGTAGCCGGGGTCTTCCATGGCGACGAGGGTGCCCGGTTCCACCACCACGCGAGTGATCAGGTCCAATGCCTGTTGTGCGCCGTTGGTGACCACGATGTCGTCGGCGTGGCATTTCACCCCGCGAGAAAACGCGATATGCCCGGCGATCGCTTCGCGCAGCGCCGGTAAACCTTCCGGTTGGCTGTAGAAGCCGCTGTTCTGTGCGATACGGCGTAATGCATCCTGGGTACAACGCCGCCATTCATCCTGAGGGAATTGATTGCGCGTGGTCGCACCGCCAATAAATTCATAGCGCAGGGTGCTGTCTCGAGTGGGGTGACGCATGGGCGAGGGCAGTGCGGCCCATTTGCCCAAGTGGGCGGCACAGGCCAGGTCGGTGGCGGTTTGCAGGCGGTCGGGCTGAGGCGCCCAGGCGTTGACGAAGGTGCCTCGGCCGATCTTGCCCACCAACAGACCTTCGTACGTCAACGTGGCGTAGGTGTCGGAGACGGTCTTGCGCGATATGCCTAACTGCTCGGCGAGCAGGCGGCTGGGGGGCAGTTGCGCGCCAGCCGAAAGCCGCCCGACGGCGATGGCTTCGCGCAATTGCTGGTAAAGCTGGGCGGCCAAGTCCTTGCGGCCGTTGATGACGAGGTGCAATTCCATGTTTCATCCTGGGAAAGATCGATCTGCGCCAAGGTTACTCGCAAATCACCCGGTAGAAACCAGCACCTTGTAGTGAGCGGGCTTGTCCCGCGCTGGGTGGCGCAGCCGCCCTAAACCTGCCTCCGCGTTCTATCTGGCATAACG
>NZ_JBOICG010000425.1:0-16235 GCF_050739995.1 Pseudomonas sp.
CACTGCTATCGGGGGCAAGCCCCCTCCCACATTTGAATTCAGTTCAGTTAGTCAGCTATTCAGGAACCTTTGTTGCCTTTTTCATGCGTCGGGTCGTAGACCTTGGTCAGGTCACCCCCCAGGCGGAACGTCTTGAACGGCTGCATTCCGTGCTTGCGCTCGATCACATCCGGCGCGCAGGTGTAGAGGGTGCAGAAGGGTTCGAGCCAGGCGAATTTCATGTCCTGCTTCAAGTCCTTCATGTCTTGCTCCTTGCCGTTCTTCTGCTCGAAGATCGCTGGGTCTTTCACCCCGGCCAGCACTTTGTCGCCCAGGCGCTTGAGCGCGTCGTGGTTTTCCTGGCGCAGGTCCACACCGTTGACCAGGGCAAAACTGGCGATCATCGACAGCGGCGGCAGGGCGTAGTTGTGGTACGCCAAAGCCCGTTGCTGGCGCTTCAATTCATTCGGCAGGAATCCTTGGTCGTCGACTTGGTTCACGCCGACCTTGTATTCCTTCACCGCCCAATCAAACAGGTCGCGACGGTTGGTCGCGATGGAAGTCGCCATCACCGACCAGGCGGCCCAGTAGGAATGGTTGTTGGTTTTTTCCAGCGGCAGGTTGTCCCAATCGCTGACCACTTGATCGGCCAGCTTGTTGAACCACGCCTCGATCAGCTGTGATTCCTGCTGATGGTTGGCCAGCGGATGGGAATCGGAAAACTTCAGGCGTACATAGGCCGAGGCCATGCTGCCCAGCGCCCATTTGCGCATGGACTTGCCGGTGTGGTTGAAGTCCTTGGACATCAAGGCATTTGCCCGAGCCCAAGACGCAAGCCAGTTCAGCGTGCATTCCAGTTGCTCCGGACGACCGTCGCGCATGAACTGCATCACGTGTTTGCTGGTGTCTTTCTCCAGCTTGGTGATGTCGGCGGTGCTGTCACGAAAGGCTTTTTCGGATTGCACGTTCAGGGTGGCGCGGGCCTTGTCCGAGCCTTCGTACTTGCTGCGAAATTGCAGCGAGCCGGTGTACGGAGCTGGCATGGCGTCGCAGTCATTCTTGAAGTCGCCGGTCTTGAGCGCCTCGATCGGGGCGAAGTAGCCCTGGGGTGGACGCAGTGGGGCGGCGGCGTTGACCACGCCTGCAAACATCGCAAGGCCGAGTAACGTGGGGATCAATAACTTCTGCATAGGTAACCTCATTGCCCAAGTTGAGCGGTGCGTTGACCGCCGCTTGGGAATACGTTGCGTGTGCAAATTTTCGCTTCAACCTTCTGCGCGGCCTGGCCTGCTTCGGGGCCTTGGACTTCCACGGCCAGCAAGTTCTGCGAGGCCCAGTCTTCATCGGTGCGCAGTTCAAAGGCGAAACGCCCGTCTGTATCGGATGTCTCGGGTTTCTCGATCTTGATGTCCTCGTGGCGGCCGTTCATGTACCAGAGGGTGGCTTGCAAGGTTTTCACCGACGGATCGGCGAAGCGGATATCAACCTGATGGTTGGCATTGCGCAGGTCTTTGTTCGAGCTGTTGACCAGCAGCTCGTTCTTGCCGGGTTTGAGTGTGGTGCTGGCGGACATCTGCGCGGTCTTGCCTTCGCAGCCGTTATCGAGGAGTGCCATCATCTGGCGGTAGATGGTTTCCTGGTCCAGGCGGTACAGCGGCGAGAATTCCCAGATGAGAATTTTCGGCGGCGTCTTCTGGAACTCATCGCTGCCCAGGTACTGGATCATCGAACCTTCAAGACCACCGCCAGGGAAGGCGACGTTGAGGATGTCGGCACCGATTTCCTGCTCCAGGAAACCCGCGAAGTTATAGTTCTTGCCGCTGTGGCTGGTACCCACCAAAGTGATTTGCGGGTTGCCCGAATCGCCGAACAGATCGCCGTCACCCGCTTCGCCCTTGGGCTCGGTGGTGAACTGGTCCATGTACTGGATCGCGTAGCTGGTGCCACACAGTTGCCCGGCCATGTTGTGCAGGGTGCCAGTCTTGCCCATGCGTCCGGAGCGCTTGGTTTCGAATTCACGCTTTGGAATATCGGCGAACTCTGGCATGGCGCGCACTTTGGCACCGACGATTTTCGCCGTGCGCTGGGCGCCGTATGGGGTCCAGTGCTGGTCGCCACGGAAGTAGAAATCGTGGGCCGGCAATTCATCGGGCAACTGCTCATTGGTCAACGGCGACAAGTCCGGCACCACATAGCCCATCTTGGCAAAACGGCCGAGCATGGTCTTGTAGTTGCCTAGCGCCTTGTCGAAATCGAACTTGGCTTTTTCTTCGGGGTTGAGCTTGTTGCGGTTCACCAGGCCACGGGTCGGCTGGTAGACCACCACCAGTTCCACACCCTTGGCCTTGAATGCATCGTGCAGTTGCTGCATGCGTTTGTAGCCGGCGGGGCTGGTGTCGAACTCGGTGCGCAGGTCTTCCTGGGTACGGAACAGCCAGTCGCCCTGGGCTTGCACCAGGGTGGTGAAGTTCTGCTGGTAGCGCGTGGTGTAGTTCTTCGCGTCGTGGGCGGCCGGGCACAGGCTGCAGCACGGTTCGGCGGTGAAGGTCGGGGCCTTCGCTTCATCGGCGCGCACGCCTTGGCTGGCCGCGAGCAGGCCGAGGGTCAGACCCGAGAGGCTCAGCAGTTTGATCATGTGTGGGTGCATAAGGGTCATCCTCAGTCCTGCATTTCGGTCTGGCGTTCGACAGGGTCGATCAGCACGGCTTTCTGCTGGCGTACTAGCAGGTCGAGAATTTCTTCCTGGCGGTCGCCCAGCACGCCGTTGAAGCTGATGCCGCTCGACTTGGTCGGCGCCAGCATCGCCACGCGGTACAGCTCGACACTCAACGGCGAGTCAATGGACAGCGGCCCGCTGCCGTTACCCGCCAGTTCACCGCCGACCAGGATCAGCGAGACCTTGGTGTCGAACGGGTCGAGGGCGATGTCGCGGTCGGTATCGGTCAGATCCTTGATGTGGCCGTACACGCCGGTCAGGCCGTTGGCCATGGCGGTGTTCTCGTACAGCTTGATGTTCACGCTGTTGCGCACGCGGATGCCGTGGCGACGGTTGCTGATTACCTTATTGCCCCACAGCAGGTTGTCGCCGCTCTCATAGAGGGTGATGCCGTCGGTGTGGTTGCGGTAGATCTCGTTATCGGCGATCAGGTTGTTCACGCTGTTACGGTCGATCACCAGGCCCGAGAGTTTGTTGTCGTAGCTGCGGTTGTTGAAGATGAAGCTGTCGTTCACTTCCCGGGAAATGATGATGCCGTGCTTCTTCTTGGTGCCGTACACGGTGTTGTCGGCGATGATCAGGCCGTGGGAGCGGTCGTGGGGGTCGATGCCGTAGACGATGTTGTCTTTGTAGGTATTGCCCTTGATCACAAAGCCCGTGGTCTCGTAGCAGTAGAAGCCGTACCACATGTCCGAGAACTCGGAATCGATGATCCAGCCGGTGGGTTCAGGGCGCTTGAGCACCTTGGCCATGTTCGGCGTGTACTGGGAAATACTCACCCCGTACGACTTACTGTTGGCGTAGCCGAAGCTGGCCATCTTGCTGTTGGCGACGTAGGTCTCGGTACCACCCCAGGCCAACAGGAACGGGCGAAACTCCTTGGGCGACTTGAACAGCGCCGGGCCGTTGGCCTTTTCGCTCCAGCCGGTGATCCTGGTATCACGCACAAACAGCTGACCGTCGTTGATCAGGAACGAGCCCGCCTCCTGGGACAGGCGCAGTTCCTGGGTTTTCTTGTCGATCTCCAGGATGCCCTTGCGCCCGACCACAATCGGCAGCTTGGCCAGGAACACGCCCGGCGACGTTTCGCTGAGGTACTGCTTGGGCACCTTGCCGAGCAGGTCCTTGAGGTTCATGTAGCCGTCGTCGACAAAGATCGCCTGGGGAATGCCGTGTTGGCGTACCACCCATTCGGCCATCTTGTTGTCACCGCCGATGAAGTCCTTGAGCGCGTCTTCCTGCATCATGCGACGGATGCTGATCTTGCCTGGCTGGGTTCGTACGATTTTCTTTTCCATCGCCGCAGCGGTGTAGCCGCTCAGGTCAGGCAAGGCTGGCTTGGCCATTTCCAGCGGCGCGGTGGGCGGGCTGGAAATGGTGTAGGTCTTGGCCTGTTGCAGCCCTTTGGCGATGGTCGGCGCCTTGGCCGCCGGGTCGGCAGAGGCCGTGGCACTGGCCAGCAGGATTGCCGCGACGAGTAGGCTTTGAGCATTCATTGCGCAGGTTCCCATCAGAATCGCCAGATCACGTCGACAAAGGCGCGGTGCATGTACGAGTCGACTTGGCTGCCATAGGCGTCGCCCGGTTTGAACACGCCGGCACGAAAGCGCACCAGGGCCGAGGGCTCATCGATCGACTGGCTCAGCGCGGCCGGCAGCAGACCTTTTTTGAAGTATTTGGTGACCACCAGGTCCATCTCCTGGCCGAGGTCTTTCTTGCCGTCTTCAAGGGGCAGGGAGGTGCTGGAGAGGATCGCGCCGGTCACGTCATCGGTGTTGTTCTGTACCGCATCGATACCGTTGCTGCCCACCGGCTTGTTGCCGTCGACGCGCCAGAACTTGTGGTACACCAGGCTGGCGTCATAGTCCTCGCGCAACTGCCAGGAACCGAACAGGCTCATGGACTGCATGTTGTTCATCTCGCCGCGGAACGCTTCGCCGAAGCGGTGCACGCGAGACTGGGTGCCGGTCCAGTTCGAACGGTTGCTCTGCAGGCCGTTCTGTTCGTACTCGGCGCTGGCGCGGGAGTAGGCTGCACCGACTTGCCATTGCGGATCGAGGCGCAGGCGCACGCCGATATCGGTGGCCCAGCCGTTCACGTCATCACTGCGTTTGGCATTGCTTGGGCGGGTGCCGTCGGCGTTCAAGGCATTGACCGTGTCGCGGTTGCCCTGCATGCCGGTGATACTCGCCCAGTAGTTGACGGTGTTGGTGTTGCGCCAGTTATAGGCGTCGCTGTTGGCTTCGAGGCCGAGCCAGGTCAGGTCGCCATTTTCGCGTTTGTCCAACGGGTCTGTGGCGACGCCCGGTTCGGCGTAGTCGAGCTTGCCGTCGTCGTGAGTGTGATGGCCGCGCAGACCGATCCACTGGCCCGGCATCCACTGGTAGGACGCATCGGCGTAGAAGTGCTGGCGATCTTTGTCCTTGGGCGACAGTTCCTTGAGGTCGGTGCGGTATTCGCTGAAACGTTCGGCGGCGCCGACGTTGGCCTTGAGCAAGGTGGTGTCGAAGGTCCAGTTCAGTGCTTCGATATTGGTGTCGCGCCATTGGCCGTCGTCGTTGCGCAGGCGTTGGCGGCCCAGCTTGAGGATCTCGCCAGGGTAGGGCGTGAAGCCGCTGTAGCCGACCCAGAACTCGCGCAGGGCCAGGTAGTTTTTCTTGGTTTTGCGGTCGTCGTTGCTCGACTGCTGGGTGGCGTCATCGGCGGACTGTTGCAGGGTATCGGTCTCGATGATGTCGCTGGACGTCACCGCCTGGCCCATGGCGTAGGCACTCCACGCGCCGCTTTCGCCATAGACCCACGGGCGCAGGTCGAGGCCGATACCGTTGACGTCGCCGCCGGGCTTGGTACCCAGGTCGCGGTCGTCTTCGGACTGGCCGGTGATTTTCACTTCCAGGCCGAAGTTCTTGGCTTCGGTCAGCGCGGCCAGGGTCGGGCACGACCATAGCAGGGCGAAGGTCAGGCCGATGCCGGCCTTGACGAATGGGTTGAGCTTCATAGGGATTCCTCGCCGTCTTCTTCTTGCAGGGCGTGCAGTTGCAGCGTGCTCTGGGCCAGGGTGCCGCGGGTGGCCAGCTCCTGTTGCACCAGGCGTTGGCCTTGGGTGCGTTGCTCAGGCGTCAGCGGAGCTTCAAGCTGCGTCGCCAACTCATTGGCCTCCGGGGTGTCCTGGGCCTTGGCCAATTGGCTGAAGACATAAGCGTTCAATGGGTCGGGTTTGGTGCCCTTGCCTTGGGAAAACAATTGGGCAATGGCGAAGTCGGCGCTGTTCTGGCCGTTGCGCGCAGCGGTCAGCAGATGGTCCAGGGCTCTTTGCGGATAGACCTTGCCCAGGTAGCCACGGCGGTAGATCTGGCCGAGGTAGTAATCGGCGGCGACTTCACGGCCTACGGCTTTTTCGAAGTGGGCTTCGGCGGCCTTGGCGTCAGCCGGCACCCACTTGCCTTCGTAGTAGAGCTTGCCCAGTAACAGCTCGGCGCGTGGCTGGTCGGCGGCGCGTCCGTTGTCGAGGTACTTCATCATCTGGTCGACGTCGCCCAACTCGGGAAAGTCGTAGAGCAGTTGCGCCAGGCTGACCCAGGATGCCGGGTAGCCGGGGGCGATTTTTTCCAGCAGGACCTGGGCGGTTTTTTCATCCGGCTGGCCGAGAGTCGCATCGCCAAGTACGCGGGCAACACTGTCGACACGCTGCGCAGTGACGGTGCCACGGCTGTAGCCGGCTTCCATCTGCTTGAGCAGTTCGGCTTGTTTCTCTGGTTCGGCTTTTTTCTGGTAGACCGTGGCCAGCTCGACGTAGCAGATATCGGTGGTGTTCAGCGCAACCTTGCAGATGCGCTCCACATCATCCAGATGCTGGTCGTAGGTGTCCTGGGTGCGATACAGCAGCACCTGGGCCAGACCGGCTTCCGGATAGCCCGCGGCCTGCCATTGGCTGATCTGCTGCTGGGCATTCACGCTCGGGAAACTGTGCGGGTATTGCAGGTAGAGCATCGCCAGCGGAATCAGGGTGTTGCCTTCGCCATTGGCAAAGGCTTTTTTCAGCAGGCCTTCGGCTTCGTGCTGCTCGGCCTCGGTAGCGCCGGGTTTGGCTACCAGTAGGCGACCGAGACGGGCCTGGGCGCGGGGCGATGTATCCGCCGCCGCACGGTAGGTGGCTTCAGCCTGTTTGATTTGCGCCGGGTCGCGGGTGCCTACCTGGATGTCGGCCAGACCCACTTGGGCCTCGCTGTAACCCAGGTCTGCCAGTTGCTGGTAATTCTGCTGCGCGGTGACCGTGTCGCCACGCTTGAGCGCTTCATTGGCCAAGCGTTGGTCGGGCAGGCCGGCGCAACCGGAGAGGCTCACGGCGAGTGCCAGTGCGCACAGAGATCCAATGTGGGAGCGGGCTTGCTCGCGAAGAGGGAGTGTCAGTTGGTGCATGTGTTGGCTGACACACTGCTTTCGCGAGCAAGCCCGCTCCCACAGGGACAGTGGTGTTTTTGAGAGAGTCATCACAAGCATGTCCTCGCTTACAGACCGTGAGCCATGGCTTTATCGATCAGCCAGTTCAACGATGGTCCGCGGTCGCTGGTCACTTCCACCGGGCGACCGGCGTAAGTGCTGTCCAGCGGGGCGTCAGGCTTGATCTGCACGCGGATGTCGGAGGACAAATCGGCGCTGTTCAGGCTGGTGCTGCTGACGATGGTGCCGGTGCGTACCTGTTCTTCGTCGGCCACCTGGAAGTTCACTGGCGTACCTGGGCGAACGTCGGCGAACTGGCGATAGGTGAAGCGGGCTTCCACATTGGCCAGGCTGCCGCGCGGCACCAGTTGGAAAATCACGTCGCCCTTGCTGGCGTACTGGCCGTCGGCGACCAATTGCTGGGCCACCACGCAATCGCAGGGCGAAGTCAGGGTGCCGGTCATTTGCTTGCCGAACAGCTCTTCGACCTTGGCCGGTTGCAGTTGATCTTCGTCCAGGTGGCCCTTGAGTACATCCAGCATGCTGGTGCTGAAAGTGGCGAGCGGCGCGCCCTTGGCGGCAACGGCGTCGCCTTTGAGCAGGCTCTGCACGGTACCGTCGCGCGGCATGGTCACGTTCATGCCGGGCACGCTCACAAGACCGGCCTGGGCGTGGCTGACGAAGTACATGCCGTACACCGATTTGAAGACGAAACCGAACGCGGCCAGACCGACGATGAAGATCCCCGCGCTGAATGTCACCGCCCGCAGGCGACCGAATGCCGTCATGCCACTGCCGCTGTCCTTGACCTTGCGCGCCTTGGTGAAGTTGTCGCGTTGCAGGGTGGCGAGCACGTCGCCCATGGTCACGATGTCGCCGGACAGGTGCGAGGTGATCAGATGGCGCAAGGTGGAGATGTCTTGCGGCTCCAGGTTCTGGAACTGGCAACCGGTGCGGCCGCTCTGGCGGTCGTAGGAGCGGATCTGCAGCTCCACGTCCATCGCCAGGCCCAGGTTATCGATCACAAATTGCAGGCGACCCTTGTGCACCTCGCCGACGGTCAGCGGTTGGGTGGAGGTAAAGGCCAGGCCACCGGCGGACAGGTCGATCACCCGTGCTTCGGTCGGTGTGCGATCTGTGTTGAAGAAGCGCAGTTTGGCCGGGATCTTGACCCGGGCGTGTTGACGCTGGGCTTCGGATTCGTGGACTACGTTGGCGTTTACTTGGCTGTTCATCGGGGCAATTTCCTAGAGTTAATTCAGGCTTGGCAGGGTCAGACCATCATCAGCAACACGGCGACGAAAATGCTGCCGGCGGAGAAGGTCATGGTCCGAGACGACCAGGTGTTGAACCAACGTTGAAAGCTGGCCAAATCGCGGGTCAGTTTGGTGTCCTGGCGGGTCCAGGACTGTTGATCGAGGCGGAAGAACACGTAGATCTTCACCAGCGCGCCCATGATCTGGTTGTAATAGAGAATCACCGGGTATGCCGGGCCGATGCTGTGGCCGGAGCACGACAGCAACAGGGTGAGAATCAAGCGGGTGATGCCGATCCACAGCAGGTACGCGAGGATGAACGCGCCGCCGTATTTGACGGTGGCGATGATCGCCACGGTCAGGCCGAGCAGAGAGGTCCACATCGACACACGCTGGTCGAACAGCACGATGCTGGTGAACAGGCCGAGTCGCTTTACGCCCAGGCCTAGGGCGCGGGAGTTCTGGCGCAGGTTGTTGCCGTACCAGCGGAACATCAGCTTGCGGCTGGCCTTGATGAAGCTCTTTTCCGGTGGATGTTCCACCGTATTGATTGCGGCATCCGGCACGTAGAAGGTGTCGTAGCCCAGGCGCATCAGGCTGAACCAGCTGGATTTGTCATCCCCGGTCAGAAACTTGAAGCGGCCCAGGCGCCAGTGTTGCAGCGAGTCGCTTTCCACATCGGCGATAAAGCCTGGGTCGGTGACCACGCTGGCGCGGAACACCGACATGCGCCCGGTCATGGTCAGCACGCGCTTGGACAGGGCCATGGAGCACATGTTGATGTGGCGCTGGGCAAAGCGCAGCTTGTGCCACTCGCTCATGATGTAGCCGCCACGCACTTCGCAGAACTCGTTGGTGGTCAGGCCGCCGACATTGCCGAACAGCTGGAACCACGGCACGGTCTTGCGTACCACACCCTCGGCGAGCACGGTGTCGCCGTCGATCACGGCCACCACGGCGCGGTCGTCCGGCAGGTGACGGGAGATGGCGCGGAAACCGAAGGCCAGGCCGTCACGCTTGCCGGTGCCGGCGATACGCACGAAGTCGAGCTTCACGTGTGCCGGTGGGTTCATGCGTTCCCACAGGCTCTTCACCAGCAGCTCATCGGACATTTCCACCAGCGAGCAGACCACCGTGGTGGGGAAGCCGCATTCGATGGCTTCGCGAATCACCGAGCTGTACACCTGCGCCGTGGTCAGCGCATCAATACGAAAGCTGGTGACCATCAGGAACACATGGGACGGGTCCGCCGCCTTGCCCAGCTTGCGCACTTTGCGGCGCAGGTGCGGGTAGACCACATACAGGAACAGCATGCCGCGAAAGAAATGCGTGATGCCCATCGAGTAGCGCCAGATACCCACGGCGCCAATCAGGAAAATAAAATTCTTCGACTGCGAGTCGAACGTACTCGCCGGCAGCAGCAGGGCGAGTCCCATCAGCAGGCTGAGAAAGAACAGCCAGCCGGCCGATTGGAGCAGTACGTGTTTTAACTTGGACATAAGCGTCATCCGAAGGTGAAGAAGGCTCCCGGCTGCAAGCGCTGGGGACAGTGACGCTTGCAGCCTGGAACTTGCCGTTGCTGTTACCAGCAAATGCCTTCGGTACGGCCGCTGACGCTGGTGGCCTTGGACATGAAGCCCACCAGGTCGACCACTTGTTTGCCGTGCGGTGCGTTGTGCGCCAGGGCACGGAATTTCTCGTCGCGGTTGCCGAGGATGATCACGTCGGAATTGTTGATCACATCATCGAAGTCCGAGTTGAGCAGGGACGACACGTGGGGGATCTTGCCTTCGATGTAGTCCTTGTTCGCGCCGTGTACTCGGGCGTACTCGACGTTGCTGTCGTAGATGCTCAGGTCGTAGCCCTTGCCGATCAGCATTTCCGCCAGTTCCACCAATGGGCTTTCACGCAGATCGTCGGTGCCGGCCTTGAAGCTCAGGCCCAGCAGGGCGACTTTGCGTTTGTCGTGGCTGGAAACGATGTCGAAGGCGTTCTGTACCTGGGACTCGTTGCTGCGCATCAGCGAGTTGAGCAGCGGCGCTTGCACATCGAGGGAACCGGCGCGATAGGTCAGGGCGCGCACATCCTTGGGCAGGCACGAGCCACCGAAGGCGAAACCGGGACGCATGTAGTACTGGGACAGGTTGAGCGTCTTGTCCTGGCACACCACTTCCATCACTTCGCGACCGTCGACGCCGACGGCCTTGGCGATGTTGCCGATCTCGTTGGCGAAGGTGACCTTGGTGGCGTGCCATACGTTACAGGTGTACTTGATCATCTCGGCGACGGCGATGTCCTTGCGGATGATCGGCGCGTCGAGCTCTTCGTACAGCGACTGCAGGACATCGCCGGAAGCCTTGTCAAACTCGCCGATGACGGTCATCGGTGGCAGGTCGTAGTCGGCGATGGCGGTGGACTCACGCAGGAACTCCGGGTTGACCGCGACGCCGAAGTCGACACCGGCTTTCTTGCCGGAGCAGTCTTCGAGGATCGGGATCACCACATTGGCCACGGTGCCCGGCAACACGGTGCTGCGCACCACGATGGTGTGGCGGGTGGTTTTGTCACGCAGGACGAAACCGATTTCACGGCACACCGATTCGATGAAGTTGAGTTCCAGGTCGCCGTTTTTCTTGCTCGGCGTGCCAACGCAGATCATCGACAGGTCGGTGTCGCGGATCGCTTCGGCGAAGTTGGTGGTGCCGCGCAGCCGGCCGTTTGCGATGCCCTGGCTCAACAGTTCGCCCAGACCCGGTTCAACGATGGGCGATTTGCCTGCGTTGATCAGGTCGATCTTGTCCTTGGAGATGTCTACGCCAACCACTTCGTGGCCACGTGCAGACAGGCAACCGGCACAGACTGCGCCAACGTAACCCAAACCAAATATGCTGATGCGCATCGCAATTACCTCTTTGTTTAAATCATGCCATTAGATGGCTGGAGTTCATGTTTGCAAACGTCACGGATGCCGCGAAAGTTTGGCGAATAGACGCCGACTTACCGCAGATAGGCATGTTGAATAACGAGTGACTAACTATTGCACTCAAGTTGTGCGCAACTTGGCCTTGTTATTGGGGCTTGCCCCGAAATGCAGCCAGGCTTCCTGGTGGATGAGCCTGGCGCCAGTGCCTCAAGGATTTGATCGTGGCTTTAATACCTTAAAAATCAATGCCTTGGGTGTAATCACTGACACATTTAGGTAAGCGCTGCCTTGGCCTGTAGGGGATGGCAACTCATCCTTATCGCCGCCCTCAACTCAATCAGTTGATGATGTGACCTCGCCTTATAAGTTGATATGACAACTTAATTACTGCTTGAGCCGTTATGTAAGTTATCTCTTACAGAAGCAGAGAATTTCGTTACCGGTGGTATGAGCCGCGTGTTTGGGTGAAGTTCCGAGCCGCTCATCCTGTTTCCTGAAATTTCTTGAAATATTAGGAAAGATGGCACTGGTACTATATTGATAGCACTTGCTACTTGGGCCAGTAGTTGTAGGGAGTTGCAGAGAGGGGATAGTTTTGTGCCACTACCGTTTGAAAAAAGTGGTGCCACTACGAAAAAAAATGACGAATGTCGAGTGAAAGATTCGTTAGGAATGCGTCAGTATATTTTTTGACGTCAAATAAATGTCATTTCTTGGGCTGAAATGCGAATGAAATTGTGGGAGGGGGCAAGCCCCCTCCCACATTTGGATTTCATTGCCTGGAAGAAGCAGGTTCGACTTTATTCCGGTGCGTGATCGCGCAGAAACACCAGGTTATCCGGCTTGGACTGCTCCGCATTGAAGCGATAACCCTGCACATCGAACTGCTTGAGCTTGGCTGGATCGTTGATACGTTCTTCGATCACAAAGCGGCTCATCATGCCCCGGGCTTTCTTGGCATAGAAGCTGATGATCTTGTACTGGCCGTTCTTCAGGTCCTTGAACTCGGTATTGATGATGCGCGCGTTCAGGGCCGTGCGCTTGAGCGCCGAGAAGTACTCGTTGGAGGCCAGGTTGAGCAGGACATCATCGCCTTGTTCGGCCAGGGCTTCATTGAGCCACTCGCTGATGCGCGTGCCCCAGAACGCGTAGAGGTCCTTGCCACGGGCATTGGCCAGTTTGGTGCCCATCTCCAGGCGGTACGGCATCATCAAGTCCAGGGGACGCAGCAGGCCGTAGAGGCCAGAGAGCATGCGCAGGTGGTCCTGGGCGTAGCTGAAATCGGCATCAGTGAAGGTTTCGGCGTTCAGGCCGGTGTACACATCGCCCTTGAAGGCCAGCAGTGCCTGCTTGGCGTTGGCCGGGGTGAAGGCGGGCGTCCAGCTGCCGAAGCGGGCGGCGTTAAGGCCACCGATCTTGTCGGAGACGTGCATCAACTCGCTGATTTGCGCCGGGCTCAGTTCGCGCAATTGTTCGATCAGCTCCTGGGAGTGGTCGAGGTATTGCGGCTGGGTGAAGCGCGGGGTGACCGGCTTGGACTCGAAATCGAGGGTTTTGGCGGGGGAAATCACCATCAGCATGAGTTTGGCTCCTGTAATCGTGGGGGGATTCTAGGGGCTGGGGCGTTTTGACTCCACCTATGATGGTGATAGATGGCCGTGGTACCCACGGATTCAAGCCGGCGTGTTCAACGGGGCGCCTGACATCAAAATCAAAAGTGACTCGCTGCTTTTCTGTGGGAGCTGGCTTGCCTGCGATAAAAGCACCTCGGTACATCAGGCACATCCAGTAGAGGCCATCGCAGGCAAGCCAGCTCCCACATTTGACCGTTTTTGCCATCACCCAAACACCGGATATACACACCAACCCAAGAGCCTGCGCAGGCGATCGGCTATAGTGCCGGACAACTCTGGAGAGGGAGACCCTGTGTGCGAATCGCGCTTTTAATCTCGGCTTGTTTGTTATGCCTGAACGTCCAGGCCGCACCGGTGGATGTGGCGAGCCTGGACCGTGGCACCTGGCCCGAAAAGCTCAGCAGCCCGGCGCTGTTCGATGTGGCTTCGCGCGCGGAAATCCTGATGTTCGCCCACAGCCTGCTGGCCAGTGAGGCCCAGGATGACATGGCGCTCAAGCAGCGCCTGGGCTTGAAGATCATCAACCTGGCGTCCATCAACGATGTGCGGCGCCAACTCTGGCAGCGCCTGTTGGAGAACTACACCTTCGCCCAGCAGAGCTGCGAAGAGGATGCGTCGTTCTGCTACCTGGTCGAGAACATGGATGACCTGCGCGAGCAGGCCGGCAAGTTCGAGGTCAGTGAAAACTCCTTCTATATAGGTTGGGCTGGCCCGAGCCACCGCTTCCATGAGCGCTACCTTGATGAGCTGCTGCGCAAGGCTGCGCTGTTCCCGCAGATCAGCAGTGAAGTGGCGCGCTTCGGCGACCATGAACGCAATGGCGACGAACTCAATGACCGGATGTTCCTGCTGACCTTCGAAGGCGGCCCGGCACCGCTCAACGGCAACACGGATTGGCTTGCCGACTACCTGCGCAAACAGAAGATGAATGCCACGTTCTTCGCCCTTGGCAGCAGCCTGCAAACTCGAGTAGAGCGCAGCTCCGCCAGTGATGTGCAGGCGCTGTACCAGGGCCAGTGCGTGGGTATCCAGGGTTGGCAGTATCGCTCCCACAGCCATTGGGTCGACTGGCAAAGCTCCATCATGCGCAGCGCATCGCTGACGCAAAACCTGATGCCGGAAAACTACGTGCCGTTGTTTCGCCCGCCCTACGGCCAACGCCGTGGAGACAGCCAGGGTTTCTTCCAGGCCCAAGGCCTGCAGGTGGCGTTGTGGGACATCGATTCCCAGGATGACCCAGGCCAGCTCAAGGCCGATGAGTCGGCGCAGCGGGTGCTGACGCTGATGCTGCTGTGGCGCAAAGGGGTGATTGTGTTTCACGACACCCAGGACAAGGCACGGGTCGCCTTGCCTATGTTGTTGCAGGCGACGGCGCAGAGTGGGTTGGGATGGCAGGACTGCCGGGAAGCATTTCGTTAAAAAGATGAAGTGCCCGGCCCTGTTGGGGATGAGGCATTTTTGGGGTGATTTTGTGCGACAAATCGATGCAGGCGGACTTCCGACTTTAACGGGGTGGCCAGCACTCGGCTAGTGCTATTCGTCATCCTGAAAAATAAACTTCAAAAAAGCGTCAAAGTGCTTTTTCCTGTCATGGTTTTTGCGGTATTACGAAGTCAGATCGCCGAAACCTGCAGCACAGGTGGCGTCTTCCAAGACTCCTCATGTGGGCACTGCACTTGACGTCACTCAGGTGCGGTCGGTGGTCGAATCGAGGCGCAGCACCGCCCAGGTATTGCGTCGACTGGCTCCCACAAAGGTGACCGAGTATGGATGATCATGGACGTAACCCTTCTTCCGACCAGCCAATCCTTTATGTGCTTGATACCAACGTATTGATCCACGATCCAAACGCACTGCTTAACTTCGAAGAACACCACGTCGCCATCCCGATGATCGTGCTTGAGGAGCTCGACAAACTCAAAAGCGGGCACCACAGCGTGGCCGCCGAATGCCGCCAGGCCATCCGCCTGATCGACAAGACCCTGGGTGAAGCCTCGCCCGAGGATGTCGAAGTCGGCGTGCCGATCCAGCGTGGCAAAGGCGGGCCCAAGGGCTTGCTGTCGATTCTGATGAGCAGGCGCAGCGAGCCCAACAGCCTGCTGCCGGAGAATCTGAACGACAACAAAATCATCAACCAATTGATCGACCTGCATGCACGCGACAAGGACCTGCGCGTCGTGCTGGTGACCAAAGACATCAATATGCGCCTCAAGGCACGAGCGTGTGGGATCGCTGCCGAGGACTACAGTACCGACCAATTGGTCGACGACGTGTCGATGCTGTCCCGTGGTTATCACATGATTACCAGCTCGTTCTGGGACCGCGTCAGCAAGGTCGAAACCCGTCAGGACCATGGCCGCACCTGGCACCAGGTGCAACTGATCGAAAACCTGCCGGCCGTGCATATCAATGAATTCATCGTCGACGAACAGGGCTTTGTGGGCTGGATCAAAGAGATCCAGGTCGACAAGCTGCTGATCCTCGACCTGCATCAGGAGCCCCTGTTGCACCAGGAAGCCTGGGGCCTGAAACCGCGTGACATCTACCAGAGCCTGGCGCTGTATGCGCTGCTTGATCCGGACATTCACCTGGTCAACCTGACCGGCGCCGCAGGTTCGGGGAAAACCATCCTCGCCCTGGCCGCCGCCATCGAACAGACCATGGTGACCAAGCGCTATCGCCGCATCATCGCCACCCGCAGTGTGCAGGGCCTGGACCAGGAGATCGGTTTCCTGCCCGGCACCGAGGCGGAAAAAATGGAGCCGTGGCTGGGGGCGATCACCGACAACCTCGAAGCCTTGCACATGGATGACGAAAACACCCATGGCAGCGTCGACTACATCCTCAGCAAAGTGCCGTTGCAGTTCAAATCCCTCAACTACATCCGAGGTCGCAGCTTCCAGCAAAGTCTGATTCTGATCGATGAATGCCAGAACCTCACACCGCACCAGATGAAAACCATCATCACCCGTGCCGGTGCCGGTTCCAAAGTGGTGTGCCTGGGCAACCTGGCACAGATCGACACCCCTTACCTGTCCGCGACCAGCTCCGGGCTGACCTACCTGACGGAACGCTTCAAGGATTTCCCGAACGGCGTGCACATCGCGCTGCAAGGGGTGCCTCGTTCGATCCTGGCTGAATACGCCGAGTCGCACCTGTAAAAACACACCTGTAGCAGTTGGTGGCTAAATGCCACGAACCACCCCGGATTTTTCACGAAATCCGGGGTTTTTGTTGTGGGCGACATTTGTCTTCGTTAATGCGCCTAGGGTGCTTGTAGTCTTTGT